>JBOHSV010000149.1:0-4357 GCA_050921735.1 Gemmatimonadales bacterium
GCCCGGGCGCACCCGCCCACGGCACGAGCTCGTAACCCAGGCCCCGCATCAGATCCACCACGCCGTCGGCGCCGAACACGGAATCGGGCCGCCCCGTCCGGGCATCGAGCGACACGAGGTGATAGCCCGGCGTGACCACGAGCACGCGGGCCGTGCGACCGTCGGACCAGTATGCCAGCCCACGCCCCGAGAACCGCCGCGGTGCTTTCTCCCACCGGAGGCCCTCGTCCATGCTCCAGGTCCACAGGGTCCGGCCCGTCGCCGGATCGAGGGCGATGACGCCGCGCCGCTCCCCCGCCACCGTGTAGAGCACGCCGTCGGCGTAGAGCGGCGTGGCGCGGTAATAGGTCTCGGCCTCGGATCCGAAGGCCGGGGCGGTCCAGCGCCACGCCACGCGCAGGTCCTTCGCGTTGTCCGGGGTGATCAGGTCGAGCGCCGAGTAGCGCGTGCTCCCCGCGTCGCCGCCCCAGTAGCGCCATTCGCCATCGGCGGCGGCCGGGACGCCGTTCAGGCGGAACAGGTAGGCCACGATGTCGGCGTATTGCTCGCGCGACAGCCGGCCCGGGCTGTCGTACGGCATGGTGGTGCGGATCAGCTCGGCGAGATCGCCGGCGCGTTCTGCCCACGCCCGGTGGAAGGCGCCGGTAAACTGCGACGGCGCGTGGCAGCCGGCGCACGCTTCGGCGAACACCGCTCCCCCCCGCTCCGCCTGCGCGGCGGTGAAGATCTGCGCGATCAGCGCCAGCGCGTAGGCCGGGGTCATGGCCCGACGGCGCGGCACAGGCGCGCCAGCTCCTTCATCTGTCCCTCCGACAGCCGGGCGGCGAAGTCCCGCTCCAGCTCCCGCAGGTCGCCGTCGAGCTCGGCGAGCACCCGCAGCCCCCTGGCGGTGATGCGGGAGATGGAGAGACGCCGGTCGTCACGCGACCGCACCCGCTCCACCAGCCCGCGACGCTCGAGCCGGTCGAGCAGGCGGGTCGCGTCGGGGGCCCGGCTCGGCATCCGCACGGCGATCTCGTACCGCGGCTGCCCCTCCGGGTGCGCCCCGCGGAGCAGGCGCAGCACGGTGAGCTGTTCCGGGGTGAGCGCGTGGCGGGCGCAGCGTTCCGCCAGGAGCCTCCCCACATGGTCCGCCGCCGCCCGGAGCGCCAGATAGGCCTCCTGGGCCACGCCACCGGACCGCCTGGGATCGCTCGCCATGGCCGTGTGCAAAGATAGGTGTTTTCAACAATAGGTGTGTGACACACTCATATCCCCTGGTGCGCGCCGAACGCAAGCTCAACGCATGCGGCGCCTTAGCGCCTAGCCGGCGCCGTACCCCCGGGCCAGCGCGGTCGCCAGCAGCACCATCAGCACCACCAGCCCCGCCTGCGCGAAGCTGATACGGGCCAGCGCCCGGGCCGGGGTCGTGTCGATCCCTTCCCCCCGCCGCGCGCGGATCCGCCAGCGGATCAGGGCGACCATCGGCCAGATCTCCAGGGCCAGGATGACGACGAAGAGGCCCAGCTTCGCGTGAAACAGCCCGTTGTGCAGGTAGTACGCGGTGCCTTTCTCGAGCCCGCCAAACGCGCGCAGCAGGCCCGTGGCGAGCCAGACCACGGCCGCCGCGCCCCACCAGCCGTCGGCGTGGAACACGCGCCCCAGACCCGCCGCGTCGAGCGGCCCGCGCAGGGCGCGGCCGCGCGCCCACACCGCGCCCAGCCCAGCGCCGAGCGCGAGGAGGTGGAGCGCGGCCATCAGCCAGCGAAACAGCACGGGCGCCTCCTCACCGCTTGGGACGGGCGCGGTAGCGCTCGTACAGCGACAGGTGCTTGTTCTCGAGACCGGCCTCGCGTCCGGCGACGATCACGTGCCGGACCTGCGTGCGGATCTCCAGCGGATCGCCATCGGTCACGATGAGGTTCGCCAGCTTGCCGGCCTCGATGGTGCCCACCCGGTCGGCGACGCCCAGGATCTCGGCCGGATACAGCGTGACGGCCTTGAGCGCTTCGTCCCGGGGGAGGCCGAACGCCACGGCGCTCCCCGCCTCGTAGGGGAGCGTGCGAGAGTCCGCCGAGTTGAACGTGGCGATGGCGAACCGGACGCCAGCCTGGTGCAGGAGCCCCGGTGCCGCATAGCGCTCGTCGTATCCGGCGTCGCGGCTCGTGGGCGTGGACTGGGTCGGTCCGAGAATCACGGCGATCTTCTTCTCCGCCAGGAGCGCCGCCGCGCGGTATGCCTGATTGCCGCCCAGGATCACGATCCGGACCCGCTGCTGCTCGGCCCAACCGACCGCGTTCCGGATGTCGCGCTCGTCGTTCGCCTCCACCAGGAGCGGCAGCTCGCCGCGGGTCGCCCGGGCCAGCGCTTCGAGCTTGAGGTCGCGGGGGAGGCGCTCCCCGGCCTTGATCGCCGCGTCGTAGCGCCGGGCGGCCTCGAGCCACCCGTCGAGCCGGCGCACCTGTTCGTCGTACTGTTTCTTGATCTCCCGGAAGCTCCGCGGCGCTTGTCCACGGAAGCCGCCGAACCCGAAGCCGGACCCGCCGCCCAGGCGCGGCCAGCTGACGACGAACCCCACCGAGGGCGCGATCAGCATCTCCTCGACGGTCCAGCCGTCCAGGTGCATGAGGCTGGCCTGGCCCCCGATGCCCGCGGCGCGCGCCTGCGGCGCCGTCACCGCGTGGGTGATGCCGTTGGCGCGCGCCACGGGGATGTGCTCGCTGGCGGGATGCACGGCCGTCGCCGCCAGCAGGTGGGGATTGAACTCGCCCAGCTCCGTCTCGTCCTCGGTCACGTCCACCGCGCCGATCTCGGTGAGGCCGAGGCGGGTGAGAGCGTCGAACAGCCCGGGGTAGACGTGGAGGCCCGTGGCGTCGATCACGCGCGCGCCGGCGGGGACGGTGACCCCCACGCCCACGGCCGCGATCTTGCCGTCCTGGATCACGACGGTGCCGTTCTCGATCGGCGCCCCCGCCAGCGGGTACACCGTCCCGCCGCGCACCACCAGCGTGCCGCCCGTCTGCGCGACCAGCGGGGACGCCAGCACCGCGGCTGCGGCCATCCCGATCAGCGTCGTGCGTCGTCTCATGGCCGGTCCTCCCGGGGCGCGTCGCCCGCGCCGGTCGTGACACGCGGCGTCTGATCGGCCGCGCCGCGCTCCTTGTCGAGCAACGCCTTCTTCTCGTCCGCCAGCGCCTGGCGCCGCGCCAGGTCGGCCTGCCGGTCGAAGTACACCTGCCCGTCGATCAGCGTCTGCTCCACTTGGGAGTAGACGCTCAGCGGGTGGTTGGTGTAGATCACCAGATCCGCGTCTTTCCCCACCTCGATCGAGCCCACGCGGTCCGCGATGCCAAGCTGCCGCGCCGGGTTGAGCGTGACGAGCTTCAGGGCGTCGTTCTCCGACAGGCCGCCCCACCTGATGGCTTTGGCGGCCTCCTGGTTCAGATGCCGCATCTCTTCCCGGCTGTCGGAATTGATGGACACCACCACGCCGCGCTCGGTCATGAGCGCCGCGTTGTACGGGATGGCGTCGTACGCCTCGACCTTGTAGGCCCACCAGTCGGAGAAGGTGGAGGCCCCCGCGCCGTGCGCCGCGATCTCGTCGGCCACCTTGTAGCCCTCGAGCACGTGCTGGAACGTGGCGATCTTGAAGCCGAACTCCTCCGCCAGGCGGATCAGTTGGAGGATCTCGTCGCCGCGGTAGGAGTGCGCGTGGACCAGGCGCTTGCCGTCCAGGATCTCCGCCAGGGTCTCGAGCTTGAGGTCGCGCCGCGGGGGAATCGCGGTGCGGCGCCGCCGCCCTTGCTCGTACTCGCGCCACCGCCGCTGGTACTCCCGGGCCTCGAGAAAAGCCTGGCGGATCACGTCTTGCACCCCCATGCGCGTGGCGGGATAGCGGTCGGGGTCGCGATCGCGCTTGGTGTTCTCGCCCAGCGCGAACTTGATGCCGGGCGGCGCGCCCTGGAGCAGCAGGCCCGCCGCGTCGGCTCCCCACCGCATCTTGATCACGGCGTTCCGTCCGCCGATCGGATTCGCGCTGCCGTGCAGGATGTTCGCCGTGGTCACCCCGCCCGCCACGGCCTGGTAGATGGCGGGGTCGTCCGGATCGAGCACGTCCGCGATGCCGACCATGGCCGAGACCGCCACGCTGCCTTCGTTGACGGCGTCGGTGGCGATGTGCGAATGCGCGTCGATGATGCCCGGGATCACGAACTTCTCCGTGCCGTCGATCACCTGCGCGTCCCCCGGCGCGGACACGTCGGTCCCGACGGCCGCGATCTTCCCGTCGCGGATCAGGATCGAGCCGTGCTCCACCGTGCCGTTCGCCACGGTCAACACCGTGGCGTTGCGGATCACGGTCGTGCGCGCGGTGCGGACC
>JBOHSV010000150.1:0-8180 GCA_050921735.1 Gemmatimonadales bacterium
GGGGCAGCGCGAGCAGGTCCACGACGCCCAGTTTTTCGGCCCGCAGCGCGAGGCCCATGGTGGGCCGTTCGGCGGCCGCGATGAGCCGCGGCGCCCCGGCCACCCCCCGGAGCGTGTCCACCCACCAGTCGAGCTCGTCGCCGCACCGCTCGCCGAGCACCGCGAGAACGACGTGCCAGGTGCCACCCGACAGCTGGCGTGCCGCCCGCGGGAGATCGGGCGCCGAGGCGAGGGTGACCGCGTCTTCCGCGGCCCACTGGGCCAGGCTCGCGAGCGCCGAGGGCGCCGCGCCCACGACCAGCAGGCGCACCTCGCCCGCCGCGCGCGTGACCGTCCCGGGCGCCGGCATCGCCATCAGACCTCCATCACGAACCGTGCCGCCACGACCAGTGCATCGTCGGTGTCGCGGCCGTACCGCGCCAGGATGCGGTCGGCCAGCTCCTGCGGCGAATGCTCCAGCGCGACGTGCTCCGCGAAGTCCGATCGGATCCCGTCCGTGGCGAACACCAGCAGGTCGCCGCGGCTCACGGTCATCAGCTCGGCCCGCAGCGCCGGAAGCTGCGCGCCCACGACGCCGCCCCGCGTCACCAGGCCCGACCGCCCGACGCGTCCGGCGCCGTCGCGCTGCCACAGCACCCCCTCCACGTTGCCGACGCCGAGCCACGTGAGGGTCCCGTCGATGACGTTGAGCGAGGCCAGGCTCATGACGACGCCCCGGCTGCCGGTGAGCTCGGCGTGGGACCGTTTGACGAGGGTGATCACCGATTCCCCGGCGTAGCGCTCGAGGGTGGTGCAGCCGCGCCGCGCCGCGTCGGCGGCCTCGTCGCCGTGCCCCAGGCCGTCCAGCGCGCCGATCAGCACGCCGCCCGGAAAGGCGCGCACCACCTCGCGGTCGCCGGAGGCGTCCTGCCCGGGCAGCGCCCGCCCGGCCACGCCGACGTCCACCCAGCGTAGATCCCTCGCGGGCGCCGCCACGGTCAGGACCTCCACTTCCTCATCGTGACGGTCGTGCCTGCACCCACCTGTGACTGAATGTCGAACTCGTCCATCAGGCGCCGCGCCCCCGGGAGGCCCAGGCCCAGGCCGCCCGAGGTGGAGTAGCCGTCCTGCATGGCGAGCTGGAGGTCCGCGATGCCGGGCCCCTGGTCCCGCGCGACGATGAGGATCCCCACGCGGTTGGCGCTGTTGAACGCCTGCAGCACGATCTGCCCGCGCTTGGCGTAGCGCACGATGTTCCGGGCCACTTCGGAGATCGCGACGGCGATGACCGTCTGGTCGCCGGCGGAGAAGGCGTGCTGGGCCGCCAGATCACGCCCCTGCTGACGGGCGGCGATCACGTCCGCATCGGACGCGATCAGGAGTTGCAGCTCAGATGCCACGCCGCACCTGGTTCTTCGACCGGCTGTCGAGGTAGGCGAGGCCCTCTTCCAGGTCGAGCGCGGTAGCGATGTTCTTGAGCGCCAGGCCGAGCTGCACCATGGCGAACGCGACCTCGGGCTGGATCCCGACGATCACCGTTTCCGCGCCGCGCAGCTTGGTCATGTGCGCGATGTCGCGCAGCGTGCGCACGGCGAACGAGTCCATCACGTCGAGCGCCGTCACGTCCACGATCACCGCCCGCGAGCGGTACCGGCCCACCTTCTCGGCGATCGCCTCGCGCAGGTGCATGAGGTCGGCGTCCGTCAGCGCCGACTGCACCGAGGCGATGAGGTACTGTCCCTGCTTGAGGATTGGGACTTCCACGGTGCGCTCCGATCAGACGTTTGGGGTCGGCTCCTCAACGGGGGTGGGAATCACTTTGTAGCCGAGCAGGCGCTCCGCCTGCTCCAGGCCGCCCTGCAGATCGCCGACCGTCGTCATCTCGCTCAGATCCACGCCGATGGTCACGAGGGTCTGGGCGATCTCCGGCGACAGACCGGTGACGATCACGGTGGCGCCCAGCAGGCGCGACGCCTCGACCGTCTGCACCAGGTGGTTGGCCACGTTGGAGTCCATGGCGGCCACACCCGTGATGTCGATCACGACCACCTTCGCGCGGTTGGTGCGGATGGCGCGCAGCAGCTGCTCGGTGAGCTGCCGCGCGCGTTGGGGATCGATGACGCCGATGATCGGCAGGATGAGCAGCCGGTCGCGCACCTGGAGCACCGGGGTGGAAAGCTCCCGGATGGCCTCCTGCTGCTGGCGGATGACCCGCTCGCGCTCCTGCACGAAGCCCACGGCGACCGTGTTCGCGATCCGGTTGGCCGCGGGCTCGTAGGCGTCGAGGATCCGGTTGAGCTTGTCGAAGTCTTCCTGGTACTTGGCGAACAGCGAGCGGGCGAGCACGTCGCGGAGCAGCAGCACGATGCCGACGACCTCGTGCGTTTCGACGCCTCGCGGAATGATGCGCTCCGACAGGTTGCGCGCGTAGGCCTGAAGCGCCTCGAACGTCCCCGTCTCCAGCGCCTCGACGTAGTTGTCGTACACCGAGGTCGCCTCGGCGAAAATCTCTTCTTCGGTCATGGCCGTGAGCAGCTGGGCCTGGGTGATACGCCGCGCCCACTCCTCGCGCAGCTGGGTACGGGTCTGCCGCAGGTGGGCCACGAGCTCGCGGAGCAACGGGCCGGTGTCCTCTCGGGCAGCCACGTCCGGCGGCGGCGGAACAGCCTTGGTTCTCATGGGGGCATCCCTCTTGGTCGGTGGAACGCGACTAATGTGGTGTCCCCGCAACGGGCAAGGGAAGTGCCACGAGCCGTCCGCTGGATGCGCCCACTAAGAATCTGTGGATTAACACGTTACGCGACTACGCCAAGGCCGAGGGTCGCCGCGATGCAGCAGATCGGTGCGCATGACACGCGTGTCATGCACCAATATGGGGCGGGAGAAAAAAACGGGAGCCCGCCAGAGGGCGGGCTCCCCGAGACTCACTGCTTACCGCACCGCGCTGCTGGCGGAACCGACGATGATGTCGCCGGTCTTCGTGGTCGTCGTTCCGCCAAGAAGGTCGGTGACGGTGCTCTCGAGCACCACGTGGATCATGTTCACGGTGATGCCGCTGGAGCTGACGCCGTCGCCCGTCCGGACCTGTTCGTTCAGCACGACGTAGCCCACGCCCGGCACATCGATCCGCGTGTTCGGCGCGACCGCCGCATCGCCCGTGGTGACGGCTACGCCGTTCACCACGAGGTCCTCAAAGGTCGAGCCGTAGCTGTTGCTCCAGGCGGACGTCCCGTCACGGCCGCTCGCGGCGACGGCGATGACCTCCTGCGCCGTGATCAGCCCACTCAGGATGTTGATGTCCGCCACCGTGGCGGTACTCTGCGCGGTCGTGACCGCGGTCCCGATCGCGCCGGTCGTCGTGCTATTCAGGAATTCCGACGACACGGTGCCCGAGACGCTCACCGCATCGGCGGAGGCCGTCGCCATCTCGCCGCCGGTCAGTGTGGCGTCCGGCAGTACCGCCAGCGGTGACTGGTCGAGCGACGCCGTAGGCGTGTTGACGTACGCCCCGTACGCCCGCCCGCTGACCGATTGGGCATTGCCTGCCACGGCGAATCCGACGGTCAGAGGGACAACGAGACCGACGGCCGCGAGGCGGCTCACCCAAGGCATTGTCATGACTTTCATAGCTCATCCCTTCCTTTCTCAGTGAGCCTGGATGTTGCCGCCGGTGAGCGGCGTATCGCCCGTTGCATCGCCCGTGTCTCCGTGGCCGTCGTTCGCGGTACCGATGGGGCGGACCTGCCACCGGAACGTGTCCCGGCCCACCCCAGGCTCGCCATTGTCGCAGGCCCGCATGGCGAACTGGTGATCGTGCCAGCCGCCGGGGGCGTGCTTCACGCGCACGGTCCCCTCAACCTGCACGCCGCCTTGAAATCCGGGCTCGGCGCACGCGTCCGTGAAAAAGGCATCGTCGATCGACCCGCCGGACGATGTGGTGCCCGCGTGGTAGATGCTCTTGGACGGATGGTGGTTGACCTGGATCTGGCCTCTTTTCACACCGCAGTTCTCATCCAGGAAGATGTTGAACCCGAACGTGACCTTGCCGTGCATGCTGTTCGGGGGAGTGGGATCAATCCGCCCGCCGCCGGTGAACTTCTTGACCGGACATTGCTGCTGGTCCTGGTCCTCATGGAACGATGGAGTGCCCACGTCGGGCTCCGCCGGCGTCCCGGACCGCTCGCACGCCCACCCCACAAGGGCGACCGCGACGGTCCCCGACAGCAGCGTGATGATGCTCCTCCGTTTACTCATGGCATTCGCCTCCACCTGAGGTTTGACGTTGAACTCACGAGTGAAAACAGGGGCAGGCGGAGTGCCAGGGGGCGCCGCACGCAGAACGCTGCCCGGCGGTGCGTGAGGACCCGCCGTCCGACCGTAAGGGAAAACCCCTCACGCGTCTTGAGGAGAAGCCCTTAGCAAGGGGGGTGCCAGAGGTTCTCGCGCGCGTATCTGCCTACGGGGGCACGACATCCGCGTTTCGGTGCAGTCGCGCTGCAGTGGGCCCGCGCGGCAGAAACGTGGCTCGCCGACCACGGAATTCCGGCCGAGCGACGTGGCGCAATAACGCAACAACCGTCAGAAGAGCTGCGTCAGACCCCAGATGGCGGCAGGAACGGCGAGCAGGATGCCCAGAATCCGTGCGGTGGAGCCGGGGTCCCGACGGCGCGGCACGACGATGTGATCGCCGGCGCGCAGGCCGAGATGGTCGATCGTGCCACCCGCGGCCAGCGCGCGCCGGAGCGCATCGGGGGTCAGCAGTAGGGCCCCGCCCCGCTCCACGCGCAACGCGTCGAGCCGGGCTTCCGTGGTCCCGCCGCCGGCCACCATCACGGCGTCGGCGAGGACGAGATCCGCGGGGACCGCGTAGAACCCGGGTCGCACCACCTCACCCAGAATCCCGATCCGGACGAGTGCGCGGGCGCGCACCACCGGGTTCCGCAGGAACCGGCCCAGCTCCCGGGTCAGATACGCTTCGACCTCGGCCCGCGAGACGCCCGCGAGCGGGATGTCGCCGATCCCCGGGAGCGGCAAGACCGGGCCGCCGGCCACCGTGAAGGTGTCGGACAGTACCGAATCCCCTTCCACGTGCAGCAAGACGCGGTCGCCCAGCTGGAACGCCTCACTCGAGGCCGGCCGTTGCGCGGGGAGGCGCCCGGCCAGCGCGCCGACCAGCGGGATCAAGACGATGCCTGCACGCGCGAATGTCATAAGGTCACTCCACGGTCACACTCTTGGCGAGATTGCGGGGCCGGTCGACATCGCAGCCCCGCAGCGTCGCGATGTAATAGGCGAAGAGCTGGAGCGGAATCACCGTCACGACGGGCGACCACAAGGGATCGCTCTCCGGCACGCGCAGCTCGTGCTCGGCGAGCTGGTCCAGCCGGCCGTTGCCCTCGGTGGCGACGGCGATGATGCGCCCACCCCGCGCCTTCACCTCCTGCATGTTGGCGAGGACTTTGCGGTACACATGGTCCTTCGGCGCGACGAACACGACCGGCATGGCGTCGTCGATCAGCGCGATGGGGCCGTGCTTCATCTCGGCCGCGGGATAGCCCTCGGCGTGGACGTAGCTGATCTCCTTGAGCTTGAGCGCCCCCTCCAGGGCCACCGGGAAGTTGAGGCCGCGGCCCAGGTAGAGCGCGTTTTGCTCTTCGACGTAGCTCACCGCGAGCTCCCGGACGGCGGGAGCGAGCGCGAGCGTCCGCGCCACCAGCTCGGGCAGCCGCGCGAGGGCCTCGACGTGGCGCCGCCCCGCGTCGCGCGACAGCCCACGCCGCCGGCCGAGATAGAGGCCCAACAGCCCCAGCGCCACGACCTCGGACGTGAACGCCTTGGTGGAGGCGACACCGATCTCGGGCCCGGCGTGCAGGTACATCCCGCCGTCCGCTTCGCGGGCGATGGTGCTACCCACCACGTTGACGATCCCGAGCACGCGCGCGCCCACCGCGCGTGCGGCGCGCATGGCCTCCAGCGTGTCGGCGGTCTCGCCCGACTGCGAGATGGCGATGACGAGCGTGCCGGGCACGTGCAGCTGCGGCCGGTAGCGGTATTCAGACGCGTACTCCACCTCCACGGGGATGCCCGCGAGGCCCTCGATGAGATGGCGGCCGACGAGTCCCGCGTGCCAGGACGTGCCGCACGCGACGATGACGATGCGGCGGATGGCGGCGCACTGCTCGACGGAGAGGTTGGCACCGTCGAGGCGCGCCGTCCCGTCGGCGGGCAGGAGTCGCCCCCGCAGCGTGTTCTGGATGGTGCCCGGCTGCTCGTGGATCTCCTTGAGCATGTAGTGCGCGTGGCCGCCCAAGTCGATCGCGTCCAGCTCCCAGTCGATCGCCGCGACGGCGCGGGCCTGCACGCGGGCCCTGGCATCCAGCACGCGATAGCCGTCGGCCCGCACGACGGCGAGGTCGCCGTCGTCGAGGTACACGACCGTCCGGGTATGGCGGCGCACGGCACTCGCGTCGGAGGCGACGAAGTACTCGCCGTCGCCGACGCCGAGCAGGACGGGTGAGCCCCGGCGCGCCGCCACGATGGTGGAGGGTTCAGAGGCGGCGATCACCGCGATGCCGTACGTGCCCTCGACGTGCTCGAGCGCGGCCAGCACCCGCGCCTCCAGCGAGCTGCCGGGGGCCGCCTCGATGAGGTGCGCCAGGACTTCCGTATCGGTGCCGGTCGTGAACCGGTGGCCCGCCTGCTCCAGCCGGCCGCGCAGCGCGTCGGCGTTCTCGATGATGCCGTTGTGCACGACCGCCGGCGTTCCGTCGCAGCCCGTATGGGGGTGGGCGTTGCGCGCGCTGGGCGCCCCGTGGGTCGCCCAGCGGGTGTGCCCGATCCCACAGGAGCCGCTCAGGGGCTCACGCGGCAGGAGGTCGCGCAGCCGCTGGAGGCGGCCTGCCACCTTGCGGGTCAAAATGCCGCCGTCGGAGCCCACCGCGACGCCCACCGAGTCGTACCCCCGGTACTCGAGCCGGGCGAGCCCGTCGACCAGAATCGGGACCGCGTCGCGGCCCCCTACGTATCCGACAATCCCGCACATGCCCAGGTCTCCGGCACTCGCTCCGTCGCAAGTTTGGGGCCCGCGTGAGGCGCTGCTACGCCGTGCCGATCATCGGACCACTCCCGGCCAGGCCTCGGCTTCGTCAGGCGCCTCGTAGCCGGGCAGGTAGTAGTTGTACGGCGTGTAGTAGTAGCGGTAGATCATGCCGCCCGGCACGTCGTTGAGGATCGCTCCGAGCAGGCGCACCGGCAGACGGTCGAGCACATCCAGTTTGGCCCGCGCCAGGTCGCGGTCGCTCACGCGGGCGCGAAGCACCAGCGCCAGCCGGCCGGTATGGGTGGCGAGCAGATAGGGATCGACTCCCGCGGCCAGGGGGGGGCTGTCGATCAGGATCACGTCGAACGAGGCTCTGAGGTGGTCCAGCAGCCGGGCCATGGCGGTTGAGCCAAGGAGCTCGGGCGCGCGATGCGTCCGGGTGCCGCATCCGATGAGCGTGAGATTCGGATAGCGAGTCGGCTGGCTGAGCAGGTCGGCGGCGGTGTCCCCGTGCAGGTAGTCCGCCAGCCCCGGCTGCCGGTGCCCGCCCAGGCGGCGATGCAGGAGACCGCGGCGCAGATCGCCGTCAATCAGGACCGTGCGGTGCCCGCCGACGGCGAACGTGAGCGCCAGGTTGGACGAGACGAAAGACTTGCCGTCACCCTTGCCCGGGCTCGTGACGGTCAGCGCGAGTGGTGACGGCTGGACGTTCAGCAGGTTCATGCGGATGCCGCGCAACGCCTCGACGACCGGCCCCATCTCTGCCGGCGACAGAATGCTGTCGGAGTTCCGCGCGATGTGCGGCAGGGCGCCAAGAATAGTCAGGCCCATCCCGCGAGAGACGTGCTCCGGGTACCACACGTGAGGATCGGCCCGATCCAGCAGCACGGCGCCCACCACCGCGCAGCCCAGGCTGGCGAGGAAGGCCAGCATCACGATGCGCGCGGCGCGGTTCTGCAACGGACGCAGCGGAACCACGGCGGCGTCGAGAATACGGACGTCGGGCACGCTGCTGGCTTCCGCCAGCTGGGCCGCCGAGTAGCGCTGCTCGAGGGTGGTGTAGAGATTTTCCGCGATCGTCACCGCCCGGTCGAGGCGGGCCTCCTCGATCGCGCGCGGCGGGATCTCGCGGAGCTCGCGCGAGGCCGACGCGAGCACGCGG
>JBOHSV010000151.1:0-8175 GCA_050921735.1 Gemmatimonadales bacterium
ACCGTCCCCGGCCCGTCGCCGCCCGCCAGCCGGCCACGGCCAGCGTCAGGCCGGCCGCGACCGCCAGGGTGAGCACGTGCGTGAAGTAGAGGACGGCGAAGATCGCCTGGACCAGGATCCGCCGCCGCGGCGTGGACTCGCGCTCGAGCAGGAGGACCAGCCCCGCGTAGAGCGCCAGGGACAGGGCGAAATCGTAGAAGCCCATCCAGAGGAACCAGGACTGCGCGAGCCATCCGGCGGCGGGGGCCAGGGCGGCCAGGGTCGGCGCGCCGGAGCCCGCCAGCAGCGCGAGCAACGCCGCGAGCGTCGCCGCCACCGCCAGCGTGAACACGACCCGCTCGGCCGTCTCCCAACCCACCGCAGGCCCGAGCGCCCCCAGCAGGACCTGGGTGGCCTGGTTGGGCCGCGTCCGGTCCCGGTCGACGGCGATCAGGGCCGCATACGGCGGCCGCGCCGCCGCCACCGCGTCCGTCACGGCGGCGTTGTAGACGTGGCTCGCTCCGTCGGTGGTGACGAGCACGGGCGATGCCCACGCGGGCACCAGCACCACGACCGCCACGACCGCGATCACGAGCCGGTGGACCCGGTGCGCGTCGGCGGGCACCTAGCGGGCCGGCCCGCTCTGGTCCACGGTGGCGGCCTGGCCCACCCCTTCGTAGCGGCTGAGCTTGCGGTACAACGTGGACGGGTCGATGCCCAGCACCTCGGCGGCGCGGGTCTTGTTCCCGCCCTCGCTCTGCAGCACCCACAGGATGTAGGCCTGCTCGATGACATCGAGGGTGGGGTTGGCGTGCGGGCGCTCGGCGACGAGGGGTTCGGCCCGGCGCTCGCTGACCTTGTCCGGAATCGCCGCGAGCGGGATGGACTCGCCCTTGGTGAGCACCACCGCCCGCTCGAGCGCGTTCTCCAGCTCGCGGACGTTGCCGGGCCACTCGTACGCCATGATGGCGTCCAGGGCCTCGGGCGACAGTCCCTTGGGCCGCGCGCCGTGCGCCTTGGCGATGCGCTCGAGGAACGCCGTGGCGAGGATCGGCACGTCCTCGTGGCGCTCGCGCAGCGGCGGCAGGTACAGGGCGATGACGTTCAGCCGGTAGTACAGGTCGCTGCGGAAGCGGGCCCGCTTCATGTCGTCTTCCAGGTCCCGATTGGTGGCCGCGACCAGCCGCACGTCCACCGGGATCGGCTCGGTGCCGCCGACGGGGATCGCCTCGCGCTCCTGGAGCACCCGGAGCAGCTTGACCTGGGTCGCGGGCGCCATCTCGCCGATCTCGTCGAGGAAGAAGGTGCCGCCGCGCGCCGCGGCGAACAGGCCCTGCTTGTCGCGCACGGCGCCCGTGAACGACCCCTTCACGTGGCCGAACAGCTCGGATTCGAGCAGGCTCTCCGGCAGGGCCCCGCAGTTGATGGAAAAGAACTGCGCGTCGCTCCGGGCCGACAGCTCGTGGATGTAGCGCGCGATGACCTCTTTCCCGGTGCCGGACTCGCCCTGGATCAGCACGGTGCTCTCGGTGGGGGCCACCTGCTCGGCGAGCTTCATCACGTCGAGGAACGACTTGGACTTGCCCAGCGGCGTCACGAGCCCGGAGCGTTCGCGGCGGCGGATCTCCTGCTTCAACTGCTTGTTCTCCGCGCGCAACCGGCGGTGCTCGGCGGCGCGGCGGCAGATCGCCACCATGTCGTCGTTGGAGAAGGGCTTCTGGATGTAGTAGAACGCCCCCTCGTTGACCGCCTGAATGGCGGTCTGGAGCGAGGTGTGGGCAGTCATCAGGATCACCGGCGTCTCGGGATCCTGCTCCCGGGCGGCGGTGAGGATGTCGATGCCGGTCACGCCCGGCATCTTGACGTCGGTGAGCACGATGTGCGGCACGCCCGCCCGCAGCGCCTCGAGGCCCGCCTTACCGCCCTGGACCGTGCTCACCTCGAAGCCTTCGTTCTTCAGGAGAATCCGCAGGGTGTCGAGGATCCCCTGCTCGTCGTCGATCACGAGAATCGTGGGTTGCGCGGTCATGCTACGCGGCCTCCTCTTTCCGTCTCGCGGCCGGGAAGTAGATGCGGAACGTGGTGCCCTGGTCCGGCACGGTGTCGACCAGCACGAGGCCGCGGTGGGCCTCCACGGCGCGCTGCACGATGGCGAGCCCCAGCCCGGTGCCGCCCACGCGGCCGCTCACGAACGGCTCGAACAGGCGACTCCGGAGATGCTCGGGGATGCCGGGGCCGTTGTCCCGCACTTCCAGGGCGACGGGGTTCTCGATCCGGGCGCCCCCGGGCACATCGCCCGCCGCCGGCCGGCCGGTGCGCACCGTGACGTGCGCGCCCGGCCCGACGGCCTGCACCGCGTTCAGCACCAGATTGGAGACGACCCGGTGCAGCAGGTCTTCGTCGCCTTCCATGGGCGTGGGGCCGCCCGCGAGATCGATGCGCGCCTCCGCGGGGCACTCCGGGTGCTCGCGCACCAGCCGTACCGCCCCGTGGGCCACCTCGTGGAGATCGAGCGGCCGGCACTCGGTCACGCGCACGCGCGAAAAGTCGAGGAACTCCGACAGCAGCCGCGCCAGGCGGTCGCTCTCGCGTACCATGAGATTCGCGAGGAACTTCTCGTCCGGGTTGGCCCGGGTGGAGCGGGCCAGCTGCTCCACCGACGACCGGATGGACGCCAGCGGATTCTTGATCTCGTGCGCCAGGCTCGACGACAGCTCGGCCACGGCCTCCAGCCGCTCGGCGCGGAGGTGCAGCTCCTCCAGGCGCTTCGAGTCCGAGATGTCGGTGAATATCGCGGTCACGCGCGGGACGCCGTCCGCGCCCGCCTCGAGCGTCGTGGTCGTCACGCCGATCGGGAAGGTGCGGTCGGGCCGGTGCACCGTCGCCTCGACCCGCATGGCCCGCACGCCGCGGCGCGCGGTCGCGGTGACCGCCGCCCAGAACTCCGGCGAGCGCCGCGCCAGCTCCGCCCCCATGGAGCGGCCCAGCCACTCGCCGCCCGAGAACCCCAGAATCTCCTCGCCGGCCGGATTGCAGTACAGCAGGCGGCCGTCCCCGTCCACCGTGATCACCCCGGTGCGCAGGTTGCGCAGCACGTCGTCCGCTTCCAGCCGCAGCTGGCGCACCTCCGCCGCCAGGGCTTCGCGCTCGGCGCCCATCACCTTGGCGCGGCCCGCGATGTAGGTCGTCACCGCCGCCACCGCGACGAACACGCCGAGCTGGATCGAGATGCCCGGCACCAGCTCGGTGCCGTGGCCGAAGAACACGTCGGCGAAGTACACCAGACCGGCCAGCACCGTGACCAGGGCCCCGCTGGCCGGAGGCATGAGCAGCGCGGTGGCGGCGATGAGCAGGACGTAGAGCCCGGTCAGGTTCGAGTCCGGCCCGCCCGTCATGTGCACGACCGTGGTGATCAGCACCACGTCGTAGACCGCCTGGAGATAGAGGAAGGTGCGCCCGGGCTCGCGCCGGCGGACGTGGGTGTGCCAGTACGACGCCCCCGTGACGGCGAGCGTCATGAACAGCAGCACCGACGTCAGCAGGATGTCGAGTGGCGCGGCGACGCGCACCTTGAGGGCGGCCGTGAGGTAGATCGCCGCCGCGACGCACAGCCGGACGACGTATACCGCCCGCAGCAGAACGTGAGGGGTCGGGATGGTGGAGCGTTGGGACCTGCCGCCGAGCCAGCGCATAAGATGCTAAGTCTTGGAAACGGTCTCGCAAAATACAAGAGCGGGGCCTGGGGACCGGGGCCTGGGGCCCGGGGAAAACAAGAGGGGAGACCGGTTTCCCCACCGATCCCCCCAGGCCCCAGCCCCCAGGCCCCAGGCCCTCTACTGCACAGCGTTGACCATGTCGAAGATCGGCAGGTACATGGCCACCACCATGCCGCCCACGACCACGCCCAGGACGACGATCATGACGGGCTCCATGAGCGACAGCAGGGTGGAGACGGCGGCGTCGACCTCGTCGTCGTAGAAGTCGGCGATTTTGGTGAGCATCTCGTCGAGCCCGCCCGTCTGCTCGCCCACGGCGATCATCGAGATGACCATGGGCGGAAACACGCGGGACTTCTGGAGCGGCTGGGCGATGGTCTCGCCGCCCGCGATGGAGGCGCGCGATTCCATGACGGCGTTGTGGATCACCATGTTGCCCGCGGTGCGCGCCGTGATCTCGAGGCCGTCGAGGATCGAAACGCCGGACGAGATCAGGGTGCCGAGCGTGCGCGTGAATCGCGACACGGCGGACTTGCGGATCACGTCGCCCAGGACGGGGAGCCGGAGCAGCAGGTGATCGATCTGGAGCTTGCCGGTGGGCGTCTTGTAGTACCGATTGACGGCGAAGATACCGAACCCCAGGGAGCCGAGCATCGCCCACCAGTAGCCCTGGAGCAGGTCGCTCGCGGCGATCACGATGCGCGTCGGTAGCGGGAGGGTGAGGTTGACCGAGGCGAACATGGTCTGGAACGTGGGGATCACGAAGATGAGCAGCACCGCGATGGCCACGGCCGCGACGATCGTGATGACGGCCGGATACACCATCGCGCCCTTCACCTTGCGCACGATGGCGTCGTTCTTCTCGAGGAACTCGGCGAGACGGACCAGGATGGTGTCGAGGATGCCGCCGGCCTCGCCCGCGGCCACCATGTTGACGTAGAGGTCCGAAAACGCCTTGGGGTGCTTGCGCAGGGCGTCCGCGAGCGTGTGGCCGCTCTCGACGTCGTACACGACCGCCCGGGTCACGTCGGCGAGGGCCTTGTTTTCGGTCTGCTGGGCCAGGATGTCGAGCGCCTGGACCAGCGGGAGGCCGGCGTTGATCATGGTCGCGAACTGGCGGGTGAAGACGACCACGTCGCGCGTCTTGATGCCGCCGCCCATGGAGAAGCCCAGGCCTTTGCCCTTGCTCTCGCGGACCTGGACGACCACCATGCGGTTTTTTCGCAGGTGGGCGATGACATCGTCCCGGCTGGGTAGGTCGACCTTGTCCTGGACCAGCTGGCCCTTGAGCGTGCGGGCGGTGTATTCGAAGACCGGCATGCGCTACCTCCCCCGCGCGTCAGCGGCGCGCGGCGACCCTCGGTTGACCGAGCTGGGGGGCTCCGGACGCCAGGCCCTCGCGCTCGTCCAGCGGCGGCTCGCCGATCATCCGGAGAAACTCGTTGGGGGTGGACGTGACGCGGAGGCACTCCTCTTTCGTGACCTCGCGCCCCATGTAGTGCTGGTACAGCGCGTCGTTCAGCGTCTGCATGCCGTGCTTCTTGCCCGCCTGCATCATGGACGGAATCTGCTCCACCTTCTCGTCCCGGATCAGCGCCCGGACGGCCGGCGTCATCACGAGGATCTCGGCCGCCATCACGCGACCTTTCCCCTTGGCGCGCTGCAGCAGCGCCTGGGTGACGATGCCCTCGAGCACGAACGAGAGCTGGGCGCGCACCTGCGACTGCTGGTGCGACGGGAACACGTCGATGATCCGGTTGATGCTCTCGGCCGCCGAGTTGGTGTGCAGCGTCGCGAACGCCAGGTGCCCCGTCTCGGCGATCGTCAGCGCCGCCTGGATGGTCTCCAGATCGCGCATCTCGCCGACCAGCACCACGTCGGGGTCCTGCCGCAGCGCGTACTTCAGGGCCGCGGCGAAGCTCATGGTGTCGGTGCCGACCTCGCGCTGATTCACGATGCAGCTCTGGTGCCGGTGGATGAACTCGATCGGATCTTCCACCGTGATGATGTGGCCCTTCAGCTCCTTGTTGATCTTGTCGATCATCGCGGCCAGGGTCGTGCTCTTCCCCGAGCCGGTGGGGCCGGTCACCAGCACCAGGCCGCGCGGGCGCTCCGCCAGCTGCGCGACGATGCCCGGCAGTCCCAGCTCCTCGAACGTCTTCACGTTGAAGGGGATCTGGCGGATGACCAGCGAGACACAGCCGCGCTGCTTGAACACGTTGCCGCGGAACCGGGCCAGGTTCTGGATCCCGAACGAGAAGTCGAGCTCGCTCTCGGTCTCGAACCGCTTCTTCTGGTTCTCCGTCAGCACCGAGTAGGCGAGCGACAGGGTGTCCTTGGGCGTGAGCACCTCGTCGGACGACGCGTTGGTGATGTCGCCGTCCACCCGCAGCTTGGGGCGCTCCCCCGCCACGATGTGGAGGTCGGACGCGTCCTTCTCGATCATCTCCTCGAGCAGGCCCCGCAGGTTCACCGGCATCGACTCGTCTCCTTCCGGTTACGCCGCCGTCTCCTTCACCACTTCCTCGAGCGTCGTGACGCCCCGCTTGATCTTCACCATGCCGTCCATCCGCAGCGTCAGCATCCCTTCCTTCACCGCCTCCTCCCGCAGCTCCTCGGTCGACGCCCCCTTCAGCACCATGCGGCGGAGCGGGCTGGACATCGCCATCACCTCGTACAGCCCCTGGCGCCCCTTGTACCCCGACCCGTTGCAGACGTCGCACCCCGCGCCCTTGTAAAAGGTGATCCCGTGGGCGTCCTTGCCCGTGAGGCCCAGCGCGTGCAGCTCCTCCTCGGAGTACCGGTGCTCCTCCTTGCAGCTCGAGCACACCCGGCGCACCAGCCGCTGCGCCACGATCAGGTTCACCGCGCTCGCCACGTTGAACGGCTCGATCCCCATGTCGATCATGCGGGTGACCGTCGACGGCGCGTCGTTGGTGTGCAGCGTCGACAGCACCAGGTGCCCCGTGAGCGCCGCCTTGATCGCGATCGACCCGGTCTCGAGATCGCGGACCTCACCCACCATGATGATGTTCGGATCTTGCCGCAGGAACGCCTTCAGCGCCGCCGCGAACGTCATGCCCACGTCGTTCCGCACCAGCACCTGATTGATGCCCATCAGGTTGTACTCGACCGGGTCCTCGGCGGTCATGATGTTCACTTCGATCGTGTTGATCTTCGAGAGCGCCGAGTACAGCGTGGTCGTCTTCCCGGACCCCGTCGGCCCCGTCACGAGGACCATGCCGTACGGATTGGAGATCGCCCGGAACAGATCCTCCTCCGCCTTGGCCTCGAACCCGAACTTCGACAGATCGAAGGTCAGGTTGCCCTTGTCGAGAATCCGCAGCACGATCTTCTCGCCGAACAGCACGGGCAGCGTCGAGACCCGGAAGTCGATCACCCGGACGCCCATCTTCAGCTTGATGCGGCCGTCCTGCGGCACGCGCCGCTCCGCGATGTTCAGCTGCGCCATGATCTTGATGCGCGACGTGAGGGCCGCCCGCATCTTCACCGGCGGCTTCATCACCTCGCCCAGCGCGCCGTCCACGCGGTACCGCACCCGGATCTCGTGCTCGAACGGCTCGATGTGAATGTCGGACGCCCCACGCTTCACGGCGTCGGTCAGCAGCCCGTTGATCAGCTTGACCACCGGCGCATCCTCGGCCAGGTCCTGCGCCCGAACCTCTTCCTCCTGCTGCTCCTCCACCACCTCCAGGTCGCCCTCCGCCTCCACGTTCCGCAGCAACGCCTGGAGCTGGGCGTCGGACTGCTGGTAGTAGCGGTCGATGGCGTTGCGCAGGGTGTACTCCCCCGCCACCACCGGAAAGACGTCCATCCGCGTGATGAACTTGATGTCCTCGATCGCCGCCACGTTGTTCGGGTCGGCGATGGCCACGGTCAGGGTCCGGCCCTCCCGCTTGAGCGGGAGCACGGTGTGCTTGGTCGCGATGTCGGGAGGGATCAGCTTCAGAATCTTGGGATCGACCTCGAAGCGCGACAGGTCCAGCGCGGGCATGCGGTACTGCCGCGCCAGCATCTTCGTGACCTCGGTCTCCTCGATGAAACCGAGCTTCACCAGGTTGTAGCCCAGGCGCATCCCCGTGGCCTTCTGCTCCTGGAGCGCGCGCTTGAGCTGGTCCAGAGAGATCAGGCCTTCGCGGACGAGGATGTCGCCCAGCTTGTCCGAGGCCGCCGCTGCCGTCGCCGTACGCAACTCGTTGAAATAGAAGAAACTAAAGTACTTACCCGGCCGGGGGTGTCAAGGCACGGCGGCCCAACTGGCTGAAAATTTGACATACGGGCGGACCGCTTCGAGCAGCTTCGGACCGATGCCGGGCACGCTGTCGAGCCGCGCCAGCCCGCCGAACGGACCGTGCGCCGTGCGCCACGCGACGATCCGCTGGGCGAGCGCGGGCCCGATGCGCGGCAGCCGCGTGATCTCCGTCACGTCCGCGCGATCCAGGTCGATCTGCTCCCCGGG
>JBOHSV010000152.1:0-1745 GCA_050921735.1 Gemmatimonadales bacterium
GCGCTGGGCGTGTTCAGCGCCTCGGCGGGCTCGCTCGCGGCGCTGGGCGGGCTGCTCGTCGTTCTGGCCGGGGCGTTGTGGCGCCGCGGCATCCGGCGTCGCTGGTGGCACGTCGCGGTCGCGGCGCTGCTCGTGCTCGCCGCGCCGTACGTGCTGCGCTACTTCGGCCGCGGCATCGCCCCGCCCGCCGCGGGCGCGGGGTTGGTGCTGTGGTTGTCGTGGCAGGTGGCGCTGGCCTTGACCAGCATGGGCCTGGTGTTGCTCGCGGCCGCCCTCGTCCGCGGGGAGCACGAGCCCGCGCGCGTCCCCTGGCCCGTGCCCGCGGCGTGCGCGTGGGCCGTGGTCGCCGCCGTCGCCGGTCTGGCCGTGTGGAGCCCGGCGGGGGCGTGGCCCGAGTGGTACACGTTCGTCTGGCTGCCCGCGCTGGCCGGGGTTCTGGCCCCGGCTCCGCGCGGCTGGACCCTGGCGGGGACGGCCACGGTCGCGGCGACCGCCGCGGCCCTCCTCACCTGGGGCGCCGGCATCGAAGGCCGGATCGCCCTGGCGCAGCGCGACGCCCTGCGGATTGGTCGCGAAGGCGATGTCGTGGCTCTCGCGCTACTCGAAAAGCTGGGCGTCCTGGCCCGCGAGGCCCCGCCCCCCCGGACGCCCAGCGAGCTGTACGCCCTGTGGCTGCGCTCGCCGCTCGCCGAACAGGGCTACCCGACGGCGCTGGCGCTGTGGTCGGACCGCGGCGCGCTCACGGCCGAGCTCCGCCTCGCCGACTTGGACCTGCCGGTTGCGCTGTTCGCCGCCCTGGTCCGCTCGACCGATCTCACCGCCGGACTCCGGGTGGAACGGGTGGAGCGGACGCCCGGCGTGCACTACGTGCTCGTGGCGCCGCTGCCCACCGGGGAAGTCTTGGTCGTGGGCGTGGGGCCGCGGTCGCGACTGGTGCCGCCCGATCGCGTGGCGCGATTCCTCCGCGGCGAGGTGGGCCGGGAGCCTCCCTACACCATCTCTGCGCCGTTCCCGGGGGAGGAGCCCGGACCGGAGACCCGGGCGCTTACTTGGAGCCGCGATGGGTGGACCGCCCGCGGTGAGCGTCGGGTGGCGTTTCACGACGGCGTGCGGCGCGTCCACGTTCGGGTCGAACTGGGAGGGTTCTGGGATCTTCTGGTACGTGGCGTCCTGGTGGTCGTGCTGGATGTGGCGCTGCTCGCGGCGTTGTGGCTGCTGGGCCGGTCGGTGAGCGAGGGGTGGCGGCCGCGGCCGCCGTCCCTGCTGGCCCTGCTGCGGACCAGCTACCGCGCCCGGCTCGTCGCCGCGCTGGCGGGGTTTTTCGTCCTGCCCGTGCTCGCGTTCGCGGTATGGAGCTTCGCGCGCCTCGCCGATGAAGCCCGGCGCGCGGGCGATCTCCTGATCAGTCAGACGCTCAAGGACGCCGAGGCGACGGTGGGAGCGGTCACGCCCGATCGGCCGGCCGGGCGGCGCAGCGGCGTGGCCGACCTCGGCGTGCGGCTCGACGCCGAATTGTGGCTGTACCGGGAAGGCGTGCTCGCCGCGGCCAACGCGCCCGTGCTCGCGGAGCTGGGGCTCGTGGACCGGCTGCTGGCACCGGCCGTGTACCGGCGCCTGGCGCTCGAGGACGAGCTCGAGCTCACCACCGGCGCGCGGACCGCCGGGCGTCCGGTGCGGGTGGGGTATCGGGTGGTTCGGGCCGGGCCGCCCGGCCGGGCGATCCTGGCCGCGCCGCAGCTGCTGGA
>JBOHSV010000153.1:0-4021 GCA_050921735.1 Gemmatimonadales bacterium
GGCGCGGGCGGCGGCGGCGGCGTCGCGCGCGAACAGTTGAAGCTCGGATGTCCCGGGGGCGAACCGGATGAACTCGACCGCGAGCCGCTCCACCGCCCCCGTGGGCGGCGCGTGCTCGAGCCGGACCCTGAGCGGCGCCACGAGGTGCCCGCGATCGGCGGTGGGATCTTTGAGCGTCACCTCGGCGAGCCACGAGCCGCCCTGCTCGAGCCGGGCGCGGGCGCGCAGCGTCACCACCCGCCACCCCGTGCGGCGCGGCGAGCGGAGCGCCCGCTCCACCAGCCGCTCGCAGGTGGCGGCGAGGATCCCGCTGTCGGCGACGGGCGTGGGGAAATCGAGCTCGGCCGTGATCGGCTGCGGCCGCTCGCGGCCCCGCACCGGTTCCACGACCCGGCCAGCGGCGAGTCGCCAGAACCGCCGTCCGGCGTCGCCGAACTGCGACGCCAGCGCGTCTTCGGGCAGCGCCGCCACGGCGCCGAGCGTCTTGAGACCCAGCTGCCAGAGACGGCGGTGCGTGTCGGCATCGAGCGGGAGCACGGCGATGGGCTGGCCGGCCAAAAACTTCTCCTCCTCCCCAGGTTTTACGATGACCGGCGAGCCCGGCTTCGCACGGCTGGCGGCGACGGAGGCGACGAACTTTCCGAGCCCCCAGCCCAACCGAAATGCGGAATGCGGAGTTCCGCATTGGATTGCTTCCATGACTCGCTCCGGCCCTCCGTACAACCCCTCCAACCCATCCACCCCCACGAATGCCCGCCCCAGCTCCACCGGCTCCACCACCGGGCTTACATCCTGGAGATCCAGGAGCAGACGCGAGAACTCCTCGTCGTAATGGACTGGATCGGGCTCCAGCAGGGTGAGCGCGGGGCAGAGACCGATGGCCCGGCTCACGGTCATCCCCGGCCTGACCCCAACGCGCCGGGCGAGGGGGGAGACTTGCCAGAGCCGCTTCGCCTCGTCCGGCGCGAGCAGGGCGGTGGGGTGTCGGGCAAGCTCGGGGCGGCGCTCTTCCTCGCAGCGCAGCGCAAAAAGGGGGATCCACACGCACACCGCGTGGTCGCTCGTGAGGTTTTTCATTGACCGGAGCCCGAAGATATCCCGAAGATTTTATAGTTGGCAAGTACTGCCACCAGCCAGATGATATGTCGATATATTACTATTCTTTCGACACGTTTTACGGACCTGTCGATCCAAGCGCCAGGTCTTCACGACCTATCAAGGGGATGCTGAGACTCCCGAATGGCGAGTTTTGACCCGGTAAGACCTTACAATGACCTGCCGCCCCTTCCGCCGCGGGCAGATCTGGAGAACCGGACCGTGCTCAAGGCCTGCATCGAGGCTCGGGCGGCGGTGGCCGAGCTCAAGCAGGCGGGGAGGCTGATACCCAATCAGGACGTCCTCATTAACACGATCCCCTTGCTCGAGGCGCGGGCAAGCTCGGCGATCGAGAACATTGTCACAACCACCGACCAGCTTTTCCGCTACGCCCAGCCTGACCGCGAAGCTCTGGCCGACCCGGCGACGAAGGAAGCGCTGCGTTACCGCACCGCCTTTCGCCGAGGGGCGGAGCTGCTGAAGCAGAAGCCGCTCGCGACCGCGACCGCGGTGGAGGTGTGCCGCACGCTGCTCGGCATCAATCTCGACGTGCGCAAGGTCCCCGGCACGGCGCTGCTGAACGAGGGTAGCGGCGAGGTCGTGTACACGCCGCCTGAGGGCGAGGCGTTACTGCGGACCCTGCTGGCCGACTGGGAGCGATTCCTGCACGAGGCGGACGAGGTGGACCCGCTCATCCGGATGGCCGTCGCGCACTATCAGTTCGAGGCGATCCACCCGTTCACCGACGGCAACGGGCGCACAGGGAGGATTCTCAATCTGCTGTTTCTGGTGGAGCAGGAGCTATTGGAGCTTCCGGTGCTGTACCTGAGCCGCGCGATTATTCGGCAGAAGGGCGACTACTATCGGCTGCTCCTGGCCGTGACGAAGCGTCATGCGTGGGACGAGTGGGTTCTCTTCAATCTGCACGCGGTGGAGGAGACCGCGCGCTGGACCACCGAACGTATCCGTGGCATTCGACAACTGATGCGGGAGACAGCGGATTACGTGCGGACCGAGGTGTACCGGGGGTTCAGCGGAGAGCTTTTGGAGTTGATCTTTGTTCAACCCTACTGTCGGATCCGGAACGTGGTCGACGCAGGTATTGCCCAGCGACAAACGGCGGCAGTGTATCTCAAGGATCTGGCCAGGGTCGGTGTGTTGGAGGCGGTCAAGGCCGGCCGCGAGAAGCTGTTCATCAATCCCCGGCTGATGCGGCTCCTCACCCTCGAGGAGCCGGGCGACCTTTCGTTCCGAGGGCGTGTGGGCGTGGTCGGGGGGCAGATCTCATGACGGACCGCTTCACCAGGCTGGTTAACCCTCAGAGATACGGTGTCGCCAACCTCGCGATCCCATCCCGCAGCTTGATCGGGAGGCTCCGGCCGTTCACTTCGGCGAGCGTGACGGGACGGGCGCGTGAGAGCTTGTCCTCCACCAGTCGGTTCAATTCCCCGGCCAGATCGGCGTCGTAGCACTCCACGTCGAACTCGAAGTTGAGCCGCAGGCTGCGCGGATCCCAGTTGGACGAGCCCACGAGCGCCCAGACACCGTCCACGAGCATCAGCTTGGTGTGGTCGAACGGCGGGGGGGTGTAGTACACCTCGCAGCCGTGCACCAGCACCTGCCACAGCCCCGCGGTCGCGGCCCACTGCACGAGCACGAGATTGTTCACCTCGGGCAGGAGAATCTGCACGCGCACGCCGCGCAGGGCGGTGATGGACAGCTCGCTGATGAGCCCCGCATCCGGCAGGAAATAGGGCGTGACGATCCGGACCGTGTCCCGCGCGCACGCCAGCGCGCCGAGCAGCGACAGACGCGCCTTGTCGAAATCCTCGTCCGGCCCGTCCGTGAGGCCGCGGGCGAGGACCGCGCCGGCGCCGTCCAGCGAGGGGAACCAGACCGGACCACTCAGCCACTCGCCCGTCGTGAAGCCCCAGTCGTCGGCGAACGCCTGCGTCAGGTGCCGCACGACGGGGCCCTCCAGCCGGAAATGCAGATCCTGCACGGGGTGCCGCGGGCGCTCGGCCACGAGGTGGCCGGCCCGGATGTTCATCCCGCCCGTGAAGCCCACTCGGCCATCCACCACGAGAATCTTGCGGTGGTTCCGGAGGTTGAAGTACGGCACGCGCCACGGCAGGATGGTACGCCCGAACGCCGCCGCCGGAACGCGGCGGGCGCGAAGCGCGCGCAGGATCGGAGGCCACGAGTAGCGGGCGCCCACGGAATCCACCAGCACGCGCACCTGGACCCCGCGCCCGCGCGCGCGCTCCAGGGCGTCCAGGAGCCGGCGGCCCGCCCGGTCGTTATCGAAGATGTACGTGCTCAGCGCGATCGAACGCCCGGCGCCGTCGATCGCCGCGAGCATGGCGGGATACGCCGTGTCGCCGTTCACCAGCGGCGTGACCGCGTTGCCGGTGGTGAGCGGCCGAGCGAGAGGCGCTGCACCAGCTCGGCGAGTGACGCGAGATGCGCCGCGTGCTCGGGGAGCGCGGGCGGGGCGCCCGGGGCGGCGTGCCGCTCGAACGTCGTGGTCGTGCCGGTGCGGGGGCGGCGGCCCGCGGCCCGGCGCTGAATCCGGTTCACGCCCAGGAGCGCGTACAGCAACGCGCCCACGACGGGCGCGAGCCAAATGACCCCGACCCATCCCACGGCCGAGCGGCTGTCGCGCTTGTACAGGATGACGTGACCCGACGTCAGCACCGACAGCAGGAACGTCGCCCCGGCCGCGGCATACGGCCACAACCCGGCCAGTTCCCCCAGGGCGGACTCCATGGGCCACAAGGTTATACTCAGAACGGGACGCTGAGGAGGGAGCTGCCGTGACCATTCAGGCCGTCAATCCCGCCACCGAGGAAGTGCTCGAGCGGTATGACGAGGCGCCGCCCGGCGCGCTCGAGGAGGTTCTGGCGCGGGCGGAGCGGGCCTACGC
>JBOHSV010000154.1:0-5200 GCA_050921735.1 Gemmatimonadales bacterium
CCAGGACGAGACGTATTGGGGCAAACCGGTGCCCGGCTGGGGCGACCCGCGGGCCCGGCTCCTCGTGGTCGGGCTCGCGCCCGCGGCGCACGGCGCCAACCGCACGGGGCGCATGTTCAGCGGCGACGCGAGCGGTGACTGGCTGTACGCCGCCCTCCACCGATACGGCTTCGCCTCCCAGGCGCGCGCCACCGGGCGCGACGACGGCCTGACGCTCACCGACTGCTTCATCAGCGCCGCCGCCCGCTGCGCTCCGCCGGGGAATCGGCCGAGCCCCGCGGAGCTCGCCAACTGCCGCCCCTACCTGGCTGCCGAGATCCGGCTGCTGCGCCGGGTGCGGCTCGTGCTGGTGCTGGGGCGCGTGGCTCACGACAACTGGCTCAAGGCAGCCGGCTGGTGGGATCGGCTGCCGCCCGCCGAGCGACCGCGGTTCGCCCATGGCGCCCGCCACCGCCTGCCCGACGGCACCGTGCTCTTGTCTTCGTATCATCCCAGCCGGCACAACACGAACACCGGCCGGCTCACGCGGCGGATGTGGCACGGCGTGTTCCGCCGGGCCAGGGAGATTCTCGAGACGGGTTGAGATCTTGCGCTCCAGGCCGGCGCGCTGCATGGTAAGTGGCACGGGCGGCGATCCGCGCCCAACCTCGGCGACCCTCCCCCAGCGGGGGTCCTGGAGAGGCAAAGGGGGGCATACTCCCGGATCCGCATCGCGGAAGTTCCTTTGCGCCGCCGCGTGGCGACGCCGCTGGGGGGTGTGCCCGTGGCGCGACCAAAGGAGCGATCCGATGCCTGCCCACAAGGACTTCAAGCGCCTGGTGCGCGCCCGCATGCGCAAGACGGGCGAAGCCTACACCGCCGCCCGCGCGCGCCTACTCCAGACGCCGCACCCGCCCGACTACGCCAGGCTCGCCGGCATGAGCGACGCTACCATCAGGGCCAAGACCGGCTGCACGTGGGCGCGCTGGGTGGCGGCGCTCGATTACGTGGGCGCCCATGCCTGGCCCCACCGTGCTGTCGCCGAGTACGTGCACGAGAAGTACAAAATCCCGGGGTGGTGGAGCCAAATGGTGACCGCGGGCTACGAGCGCATCAAGGGCCTGCGGGCCATCGGACAGCGGCTGGACGGCAGCTTCGAGGCGGGCAAGAGCAAGGTCTTCCTGGTGCCGCTGGGCCGGCTGTACCGGGCGTTTCACGACGCCCGCACCCGCCGCCGGTGGCTCGACGCCCGCTTCACCGTGCGCACGGCGACGCGCGACAAGTCCATGCGCGTCACCTGGGCCGACGGGACGTCGGTCGAGCTGTACTTCATCGGGAAGGGGACCGGCAAGAGTCAGGTGGCGGTGCAGCACGGCAAGCTCCGAGACCGGGCGTCCGCCGACCGGATGAAGGCGTACTGGACGGACCGGTTGGCGGCGCTGGGGGCGGTGCTGGCTCCCCGGCGGTAGCGCCGTGGCGGAGGGCGGCCGGAGCGGAGGGCGAGGGATTCGAACCCCCACGGGCTTGCGCCCACCGGTTTTCAAGACCGGCGCCTTAGCCATTCGGCCAGCCCTCCGAGGAGCCTAACCTAGCGGCGGTCGCCGGGGCGGGTCAACGCGTTACAGACCGGAAACCTTGTCCCCGGCGGCCCCGTTTAGATTTCGGTCGTCGCTCCGGCGCATCCCGCCGGCGGTTCTTCCCACGATCCAGCGAGTCGCGCGCGCATGAAGCTGTCGGACACCTCCATCCAGCGGCCGGTTCTCGCCAGCATGCTCAGCGCCGCGCTGGTCCTGTTCGGGGCGATCGGCTACACCCGGCTGTCGGTGCGCGAGTATCCCGACGTCGACCCGCCCATCATTTCGGTCACCACCGTGCTGCCGGGCGCCAACCCGCAGGTGGTGGAGTCGGCGGTCACCGACCCGCTCGAGGACGAGCTCTCGACCGTCCCCGGCCTGCGCACGCTCACCAGCTCGTCGGCCGAGCAGGTGAGCAACATCACGCTGGAGTTCACGCTGGACCGCGACGTGGAGGAGGCCGCGCAGGACGTGCGCGACCGCGTCTCGCGCGTGCGCGGCCGGCTGCCGGAAGACATCCAGGAGCCGGTGATCGCGAAGCAGGAGGCGGATGCTCAGCCGTTCGTGTGGCTGGCGCTGTCGGGGGCGAACTACAGCCTGCTCGAGCTGTCGGACATCGGCGACCGCATGGTCAAGACGCGGCTCCAGAGCCTGCCGGGGGTGGGGCAGGCGCGGATCTTCGGCGAGCGCCGCTTCTCGATGCGGGTCTGGCTGTCCGTGCCGGCGCTCGCGGCGCGCGGGCTCACGGTGCAGGACGTGGAGAACGCCATCCGCTCGCGCAACGTCGAGATTCCCGCGGGCCGGATCGAGTCCCACCGGCGCGAGTTCACCGTGCGCTCGCTGGGCGAGCTGAAGACGCCGCGGGAGTTCGCCGACCTGACGGTGGCCAACCAGGGCGGCAACCTGACCAAGCTCGGGGATCTCGGGCGGGTGGAGCTGGGGCCCGAGGACGAGCGCAGCGCCCTGCGGTACAAGGGCACGCCCGCGGTCGCGATCGGGATCATCCGCCAGTCGAAAGCGAACCTGATCGAGGCGGCGGACGCGATCCACGGCGAGCTGCCGGCCATTCAGAGCACGCTGCCGCCGGGCGTGGATCTCACGGTCGCGTTCGACGCGTCCGTGTTCGTGCGACGCTCGATCCAGGAAGCCGAAGAGACGCTGCTCATCGCGGGCGCGCTCGTCATCTTCATCATCTTCGTCTTTCTCCGAAACCTGCGGGCGACGATCATCCCCGGCCTCGCGATCCCGACGTCGATCGTGGCGGCGTTCGCGCTGCTCTACTTCCTGGACTTCTCGATCAACAACCTCACGCTGCTGGCGCTGACGCTGGCGATCGGCATCGTGGTGGACGACGCGATCATCGTGCTCGAGAACGCCTACCGCCATCAGGAGGAGCTGGGACAACCGCCGGAGGAGGCCGCCAGGCGCGGGACCAGCGAGATCGCGTTCGCGGTGATCGCGACGACGATCGCGCTGGTGGCCGTGTTCACGCCGCTCGCCTTCCTGCGGGGGTCCACGGGCCGGCTGTTCAACGAGTTCGGGATCGCCCTGGCTGGCTCGGTGGTCATCTCGGGGTTCGTGGCGCTGACCCTCACGCCCATGCTGTGCGCCAAGATCCTGCGCGTCCGGCAGCGCCACGGCCGGCTGTATATGATGCTGGAGCGGGGGTTCCAGAGCCTGGCCGCGAAGTACGCGGAGGCACTCCGCCGGGCGCTGGCGCGGCGCTGGTGGGTCGTAGGCGGTGCCGTGGCCACCACGGGGCTCGCGGGCGTACTGTTCCTGTCGCTCGAGCGCGAGTTCATCCCGCCCGAGGACCGGGGCTTCATCTTCTCGATCGCCCTCGCGCCCGAAGGCGCCTCCCTGGACTACACCGACGAGTATCTGCGGCGCGTCGAGGAGATCCTCGGCCGCACCCAGGACGTCGAGGGGTACTTCAGCGTGATCGGGTTCGGCGGGGTGAACACGGGGTTCATCTTCATCCGCCTCACCGACTGGGACGACCGCAACCGCACGGTCCAGGACGTGATCGCCGAGATCCAGCCGCAGTACTTCGCGGTCCCGGGCGTCATGGCGTTCGCCAACAACCCGCCGGCGATCGGGTTCGGGGCGCCGGTGCAGTACGTCGTGCAGCACCCGGATTTCGACCAGCTCGTGCGGACCATGGACACGATGCTCACCCGCGCCCGGCAGATCCCGGGGCTGGTCAACGTCCAGAACGACCTGAAGGTGAACAAGCCCGAGCTGACGGTGAGTTTCGACCGCGACCGCGCGGAGGACCTGGGCGTGCCGGTGCGTGACGCGGCCGCGACCCTCCAGACCCTGCTGGGCGGGCGCCGGGTGTCGACGTTCACGCGCAACAACAAGCTGTACGACGTGATCGTGCGGCTCGCGCCCGACGAGCGGGCGACCCCGGGCGACGTCTCCGACCTCTACGTGCGGGGCCGGGAGGGCGAGCTGATTCAGCTGTCCGCGGTCACGCGCGTGACGGAGGGCGTGGGGCCGCAGCGCCTGATCCACTTCAACCGCGTGCGATCGTTCACGCTGTCAGCCTATCTGCTGCCGGGGTTCACGCTCGGCCAGGCCGTGGATTCGCTCGACGCGCTCGCGACGGAATTGCTCCCCGAGGGGAGCACCACCGCGCTTGCGGGCGAGTCGCGCGAGCTCGAGGAGAGCGGCGGCGCGCTGGGCTTCGCGTTCGGAATCGCGCTGCTCGTCGTCTTCATGGTGCTGGCCTCGCAGTTCGAATCGCTCGTGCACCCGTTCACGGTGCTGCTCGCCGTGCCGCTGGCCGTGACGGGCGCCCTCATCCTCCTCGCCGTGGCGGGATCCACCATCAACCTGTACAGCCAGATCGGCATGATCCTGCTCATCGGCCTCGTGACCAAGAACTCGATCCTGCTCGTGGAGTTCGCCAACCAGCTGAAGGAGCGCGGCCTGGACACGGTCTCGGCCGTGCTCGAGTCCGGCCGCGTCCGGCTGCGGCCGATTCTCATGACGTCGTTCGCCACCATCATGGGCGCGCTGCCCATCGCGCTCGGCCTCGGCGCGGGCTCGCTGAGCCGGCGGCCGCTGGGGTACGCCATCGTGGGCGGCATCCTGTTCTCGACGCTGCTCACGCTGTTCCTGGTTCCCGTGGCGTACGTGCTGATCGACGAGCTGCGCGCGCGGGCGCGGCGCCGGGAGCCGGCCCTGGCCCCGGTGGAGGCCGACTGATGCTCGCGCTCCTGGCGGCCCTGCAGATCGGCGCCGACACCGCGCCGGTCGTGACCCTGCGGGAGGCGCTGCGCTCGGCTGCCCGGCTCGACCCGGCGTACGTGGGCGCCGCGGGCGGGCTCGACAACGCCGAGTGGGGGCGCCGCGCGGCGTGGAGCGCGCTGGTGCTGCCCGCCGTCACGCTCACCGGCGACTACAGCTGGTTCTCCACGTCGTCGTTCAATCTCGGCACGCTCCAGCCCGCGGTGCGCTCCGCCACGGTGCGCGTGGACGCGCGGTACGACGTGTTCACCGGCGGCCAGAAGATGGCGGCGCTGAGCCGGGCGCAGGCGGAGGTGGAGGCGGCGGACGAAGGCACGCTCGAGGCGCGGTTCGCCGTGGCGCTCGCGACCGAGGCCGACTACTACGCGGTGCTGGCCGACGAGGAGCTGGCG
>JBOHSV010000155.1:0-2998 GCA_050921735.1 Gemmatimonadales bacterium
GCTCTGCGCCTCGTCGAGCGGCGGGCCGCCGGCGTGCGCGGCGGCGCGGCGGCGCCCGAAGAAGCGACTGGTAGCCCAGGCGACAACCCCGCCGAAGAAGATCGCGACGGACAGCTCGAGCGGCAGGTAGATGCCGACGGCGACGGCCAGGACCGGCGTGCGGAAGGCGCTGCCCCGCTTCTCGAGCCAGACGTCGAGCGCGATGACCAGCGCGGCGGTCACCATGCCGGTCACGACCATGGCCCACGGGAGTCCGCCGCGGAACACGCCGCCGGCCACCGCGGCCATGAGCGTGGCCTGCGGTGCGGCGAGGGGGTTGGGATGCGCCGCGGTGGGCACCCCGATCCCGTAGGCCTTGAGCAGCAGCGTGAGCACGGGAGCCATGAAGAAGGCGGCGGCGAGCACGCCCACGCCCTCCATGATCTGCTGCTTGTACGGCGTCGCGCCCACGAGGCGGCCGGCCTTGAGGTCCTGGAGCGTGTCGCCCGAGATCGCGGCGGCGCACGCGACCACCGCGCCGATCAGCACGGCCGCGGCGGGGCCCACGACGCTCTCGGTGCCCAGGAAGACCAGCAGGAGCAGGGCCGACGTGAGGATCGTGGCGATCGTGACGCCCGAGATGGGATTGTTGGACGAGCCCACCAGGCCGGCCATATAGCCCGCCACGGCGGCGAACAGGAACCCGGCGACGAGCATGATCACGGCCATCACGATCGCGACCCACAGCACGTGCGTGATGGCCCAGAAGACGAAGAACAGCGGGACCGACGACGCGGCGAGGACGATGCCGACCCATTGCATGGGGACGTCGCGCTCGGTGCGCTCGCCGGCGTCGCCCGTCCCCGCGCGCCGGCGCCGGTACGCCTCGAGCCCGGAGCGGATGCCGTTGGCCAGACTCGCGCGCACCCGGATCAGGGTCCACACGCCGCCGACGACCATCGCGCCCACCCCGATGAAGCGCGTCTGGCGCGACCACAGGCGGTTGGCGGCGTCCACCGCGGTGTCGACGTCGGGCAGGCCCTGCAAGGCGCCCACGATCGGGATGGCGACGAACCAGTTCATCACGCCGCCCAGGAAGATGAGCACGGCGATGTTCAGCCCGACGATGTACCCCACGCCCACGAGCGCCGGCGACAGGTTGGTACCGAAGTACGCGACGGTCCCGCCCACGTAGCGGGCGCTCTCGAGCACGCCACCCCACAGCCGGAACCCCGTGTCGCCGAGCTTGAACAGCGCGCCGATCAGGCCACCGGCGGCGATGTACTGCACGCCCGCGCCGCCCTTGTCGCCCACCTTCAGCACCTCGGCGGTGGCCACGCCTTCGGGGAAGCGCAGCGGACTCTCGACGATGAGCGCGCGCCGGATGGGGATCGTGAACAGCACGCCGATGGTGCCGCCGAGCGCGGCGATCAGCGTGGTCTCCCAGTAGTTGAAATGCGTCCAGGTGCGGAGGATGATCATGGCGGGGATCGTGAAGATCACGCCCGCCGCCAGGCTCTCGCCGCTCGAGGCCGCCGTCTGCACGATGTTGTTTTCCAGGATGTTCGCGTTGCGGAAGAGCCGCAGAATCGCCATGGAGATCACGGCCGCCGGGATCGACGCGGACACCGTGATCCCGGCGAACAGGCCCAGGTAGGCGTTCGCTCCGCCGAGCAGGACCGAGAGCACGATCCCGAGCACGACGGCCCGAATGGTGATCTCGGGCAGCGTCACCGAGGCCGGGACGTAGGGCTGTTCCTGCGTTACCTTTGGCGACCCATGGGACTGCATCGTCGCGCTCCGAGTCGAGAGGGGGACGGGGACGGGGGCGGGGGCGGCAGCCGGACAATGTTCGAGGCCTCTCGCGAGGCTGTCAAGCACGCGCGCGTCGTCTCGCTCCTGCCCGCCGCCACCGAGATCGTAGCCGCCCTCGGCTCCAGGTCCTGGCTGGTCGGCGTGTCGCACGAGTGCGACCACCCGCCGGAGGTCCGCACCCTGCCGCGCGTGACCCGCACCCCGCTCGATCCGGCGCTGCCGTCCGGCGCCATCCACCGGGCGGTGACGGAGGCGCGCGACGGCGGCGTGCCGCCGGTGACGGTGGATCCCGACGCCGTGGGGCGGCTCGCGCCGGATCTCGTGATCACGCAAGCCACGTGCGATGTCTGCGCGGTCGACCTCGCGGCCCAGCAGGTGACGGCGTTTCTCGCCGCGCTGCCGTCGCCGCCTGAAGTCGTGACGTTGCACGCACACACGCTGGAGGGCATTTTCGCCGACATCGGCCGGGTCGGCACCGCGCTCGGCCTCGCCGATGAGGCCGATGAGCTCGTCGCGGGCATGCGCACCCGCATGGCGCGCGTCCGAGACGGCGCCGCCCCCCGGGCCTCACGCCCCCGGGTGTTGCTGTTGGAGTGGCTCGACCCGCCATACGTGGGCGGTCACTGGGTCCCCGAGTTGATTGGGATTTCAGGAGGCGTTGACGTGGCGGCGCGACCGGGCGAACGCTCGCGGGCCGTGGCCTGGCGGGACCTGCGCGCCCGGGGTCCGGACGTCGTCATCGTGGCCCCGTGCGGGTTCGACGCACCGCGGGCCCGACGCGAGTTCGCGGCGGTGCGGGATCCGGACGCGGCGGCCCTGTTCCGCACAGCGCGGGTGGAGTTCCTCGACGGAAACGCCTACACTTCCCGCCCCGGCCCCCGGCTCGCCGACGCCGCGGAGCAGCTGGCCGCGTTGATTCGGGGTTGACGCTTCCACTCCAGCCTGGAAAGATGGTGTCCCCGGTGATCTCGCTCCTCGCCTCCCTCGCCCTGCTGCAGGCGCCCGACTCCGCGCCGCCGGGGCACACGCTCGAGCGGACCGGCAGTCCCGTGTTCAGCGCGCCGGCGGTCGCCGCCGACGCGCTCGTGCAGGGCGGATTCGACGTCGTGAGCACGGCGAACAACCATGCGTGGGACGCGGGGCTAGCGGGCGTGCTCGAAACCCTGACGGAGCTCGACCGGGCCGGGCTGCCGCACGCCGGCAC
>JBOHSV010000156.1:0-5410 GCA_050921735.1 Gemmatimonadales bacterium
GGCATGCCGTGCCCCTACCCGCCCCGCCGGCTTCAGTAGTCAAACCGGAACGTGACGCCCCCGGTACGCGGCTGATTCGTCAGGAAGCCCACGCGGGCGCGGGTCCCCCGCTCGCGGTCCAGGCCCAGGAAGGCGATCTCGTCGAACACGTTGTTCAGATAGACCGCGAGCTCCCAGTTGTCGCGAATCAAGCCGGCGCGCAGGTTCACGAGGTTGTACGCCGGTAGCTCCGGATCGAACGTGAACAGCGTGTCGGTCAGCGGCCCCCCGATGGTCCCTCCCCCTGAGCGCTCGAACTGGGTCAACGCGACGACCCCGAACGGGCAGTTAGCCAGGTCAACCGGCCAACACTGACCCCGGCCGTGGTCGTCGATCGCCGTAAAGCGCGAGCCTATGTGCCGGTAGCTACCGGAAACGAAGGCCCGTGACCCCGCGCCGACATCCCACTGGTAGGTGGCGGCGGCGGTCCCCTGAAACCGCGGCACGCTGGGCAGGCGGTTGCCGTCCTCAATGCCGGCTACCACGTTCCCGGCCGCGTCCCTGAACGTCGACAGCAGCTTGGAGTTGTTGAGACCCGCGGAGAGTGAGAAGTCCAACTGCTCGCTGGGGCTGGCCGTGAGCTCCACCTCCGCGCCCACACTGCGGGCCTTCGGCACGTTCAAAATCAAGCGGGACGAGCACGAGCCCGCCGTCACGGTCATCTGGAGGTCGCGGATGTCCATGTAGAATGCGGACACGTTGAAGGAGGCGCGGCCACCGGCAAACTGCGATTTGGCGCCCACCTCGTAATTCCACGCCGTCTCGTCCCCCCAGGACCCCGCCAGCGGGCCGTAAACGGCCTCATCCTCGGCCGTGCACAGCGGCTCGTTGAGGGGATCGTTGATCCCGCCCAGGCGGAACCCCCGTGAGGCCTGGGCGTTGAGGGTGAGCGCGTCCGACACCTCGTAGCTCACGATGAAGCGCGGTGCCAAGCCGTCCGCATCGGTGGTCCCAGTGGTGTCCGTCGGGACCGCGAAGATGCCGTCGAAGATGATCGACTTATCCTCGTTGAAGCTGTAGTACCGCAGACCGACGGTGAGGTTGAGCCGATCGGTCACGGCCAGCGTCGCTTCGCCGAAGGCGGCGTACTGCTTCAGATCATAGTGCAGATCGGAAAAGAACAGCTCGTCCACTCTGGCCCCGAAGGATCCCTGTGTCCAGCCGGGGGGGAGCCCCAACTCCTCTCCCGCCAGCGAGTCGGAGCCGACCACCAGCAGGCTCTGGCCGTAGTCGCGTGTGTTACTGGTGTAGAAGCCGCCCACCAGCCACCGGACCCGGTCGCTCGCCCCGGACAGGCGCACTTCCTGCGTCCAGACTTTGCTCGTCGTGGCATCGTCGAGCGGGGAGTCGAGCGTATAGACGCGGTCTGAGAGGCCGAGGGTGCCTCCGGTGACGCTGCCGGTTAGGGCGGTCGCGTCGCGCATCACCAGGATGTCGCGGAAGGTGTACAACGTGATCGAGGTGAGGCTCACCCTGCCGAAGTTGTACCGCCAGTGGAGGTCGGCCAGCACGAAATCGTCGGTGTAGGGCTCCTTGATTTGCGTGAATAGCTGGCGCTCACCGACCCTGATCGCCGGCCGTGTGGTGGTGTAGGGGTTCGCCAGGATGTTGAACGCGTCGATACGGTTCCAGCCGTCCGCTTGCACGCGCTGGAAGACGATGCGCGGCGTGATGCTGAAGCCTTCGTTCGGAACGAACCGCAGAGCGGCCCTCACGCCCGCGCGGTCGCTGCCGTTGACGTCGTCGTTGACCGTGAAATCGGGCTGGACCGCGTCCATCCAGCCCCCCATCCGGTTGCTGAAGCCGACGACGCGGAAAGCCGCCTTGTCACCCAGCGGCGCGTTGACACCGAGCTTCGCGGTGCTTCCCGGAGCGCCGCCGTCGACCCAGCTGCCGCCCGCCTCGCCGAAGACGCTGCTCACGCCGAGCTCCGGCTGATTGGTGATGTAGCGCACCGTGCCGGAAAGCGAGCCGGCGCCGAACAGGGTGCCCTGTGGACCGCGGAGCACCTCCACCCGGGAGACGTCGAACAGGTCCAGATCCGGCGTGTACAGGGAGAGCGAGACGGGCGCGTCGTCCAGATAGGCGCCCACCTGCTCCTTCACCCCCGGCTGGTCGCGGGCGATCTGGCCGGACGAGGCGCCGCGTATGGCGACCTGGCTTTGCCCGGGGCCCAGGTTCTGCACGCTGAACCCGGCCACGTTGGCCGCGATGGCCTCGATATTGTCCGCGCCGCGAAGGCGCAGCGCCTGCTCGGTGGGGGCAGCGATGGAAAAGGGCACATCGGCCAGCTGCTGCTCGCGCAGCATGGCCGTGACGGTAATCGCTTCGAGCATCAACGGCTGGAGCTCGAAGTCGACCGAGACCTCCGCACCCGCCGCGACCTGCACGTCCGTCCGGGACACCGACCGCAGGCCGGGTAGCGACACGGTCACCGTGTAGGCGCCCGGCGGGAGGTTGGGCACGGCGTAACTCCCGTCGGCCGCCGTGGCCGCACGGATGGAGGCGCCCGTAGCCTGGTTCGTGACCCTGACGGTGGCTCCCGACAACCCGACGCCGCCGGCATCGCGCACCACGCCCCGGATCCGACCGGTCTGGGCCTCCACCGGCCTGGCGCTCACGCCGACCAGCGCGGACAGCACGAGTGAGACAATCCATGTGCGCTTCACAGTACCTCCTCCGCTCGGTTCGACCCCGCCCGCACACCCCGGCGCCTCGTCAAACCCAACGTTGCCCCCCGGGTCGGCCGCCCGCAAGAAGGGCTACCGGGCAAGCAGCGTTTCCAGCCGGGCGTAGAGATACCGCCCGTTGTACCCGAACGGCGACGCCGCCGCCCAGGGGAACAGCCCGAAGTTGTTGTTGAACTCCTTGGCCGTCCCCACACTGGGATCCGACGGATCGACCAGGCGCTCGTTCGTCGGCTGGTCCGGATACGTGTCGAACAGGTTCCGGATCCCCACGGCCAACGCCACCTGGCCGAACCGGTACCCGACTTCGGCGTCAAATAACGTCTTCGCCCCGTAGTTATCACGGCACCGGTCGCAGAACCCCGGTTGCGCCGAGGAGAACTTGCCGTAATACGCCCCGCGTCCCAGCGCGTGGAACCGGCCCGCGGAATACTGCGCCGTGAGCGTGGCGCGCCAATCGGGCCGCTCGTCCTCGATCGCGATCCACGTCACGCTGTCGATGATCCCGGGCTCGGTTGAGCCTGCATTTCGGAGGACCTCCGGCAGGGGATCGACTCGGGTGATCTCGTTCTTCGTGTAGTTGACCGCGCCCGTGAGGTCCAGGGTCCCGCGTCCGGCGGGCTGTCGCAGCGTCGCGGTGACGTCCACGCCCTGGGTCCTGGTGTCCAGCCCGTTGGTGAAGTACTGCACGCCGGCGATATCGGGAAACCCGGCGCCGGTGAGAATCGTGCGGGTGGCCGCGTCGTCGAACGTCGCGCCGAGCAGGATGCGATCGTCGATCGTGACGCGGAAGTAGTCCGCCGTGATCGTCACGTTGTTCCGCGGGCTGAAGGCCAGGCCCGCGCTCATGTTGAGGGACGTCTCCTCCTTGAGAGGCCGGGATCCGAGCGCGCGCGCCGCGGCGTGGTCCACCGGAAAGACTCCGATCTCCTCGAACACCCCCGCGATGACGTTCGTCACCACCTTGCTGAAGTGACTCTGCCCGAGCCCCGGGGCCCGGAACCCCGTGCTGGCAGCCCCACGCAGGGTGAGCTGCGGGGATGGCTGATAGCGCAGCGCCAGCTTGCCCGTGACCTGCTCGCCGAAATCGCTATAACTCTCGAACCGGCCCGCCAGGGCGGCCAGGACCTGCGGCGTCAGATTCGTCTCGAGATCGGCGTAGACACCGAAGTTCGTCCGATCCTGGTCGGCCTCGTCCGACGGCGCGAACCCGGCGAAGACCTGCGAGCCGCCCGGGGCGTCGTCGCCGTTCCGGTCCACGTGCCCGCCGTCGACGTATGAGGCGAACTCCCCGCGCTCGATCTGGAACCGCTCCCGACGGAATTGGGCGCCGACCGCGACGTTCACCGGCGCGGGGAGGCCGAGCTCCACCTCCCGCGCCGCCGTGACGCCCACCCCCAGCTCCTCGCGCAGCATCCGCCCCGCGAAGAACGCCGTCTGGTTCGGGATCCCCGGATCGTCGGCGTTGCCCAGAACCCCGTCCTGGCCCGGCGCGCACGGCGCCGCCGGGGCGAGGCACGGACCCAGCGAGACGTTGAGCGTGTTCCGCAGGTTGTACGTGAAGTCGTTATGTCCGAACGACGCGCCGAGATCCACCGACCACCCGCCCGCGAGAGCCCGGAACCCGCCGGCGGCCGAGTAGTCCGTCACGTCCGGATTGAACTCCGGCAGGAAGCCGAGCGGGAAGATCTCCGGCCAGTTGCGCTCGCTGCCCAGGTAGCGCCGGTACCCGTTGCCCGTCCCTTCGCGGAAACTGTACCCGCCGAAAGCGTAAATCTCGCTGGTGCCGCCCTCGCTCAGCGGCATGCGCAGATTCGCCAGCGTGAGCACGTCCTGCTCCAGCCCGTCGCCCCAGTGGTGGTTGGGCTGCGGCACCGCCGGGTCGTCGGACGGGTCGGGCAGCGCGCGGTTGGTGGGCTGGCGGTCCAGGTAGTCGGCGAACAGCGAGACCGAGCCGCGTCCGAGGCGCAGGCCCCAGCCCGCGCTCACGCCCACCGTGGTCCCGTCGTCGGCGTAGTCGTCGGGGATGTAGCGGCCCGTGTTGACGTTCAAGAAGGGAGTGAACGGGCCTTCCTTCACCACGAGGTTCACCACACCCGCGATCGCGTCGGAGCCGTACTGCGCCGAGGCGCCGTCGCGCAGCACCTCGATCCGATCCACGGCGGCCGCGGGAATCGCGTTCAGGTCCACGCCCGATGAGCCGGCCCCGGTGCCGTACGCGAACGTGTTCACCACGGCCATCTGATGCCGCCGCAGCCCATTCACCAGCACGAGGGTGTGGTCGGGGGAGAGACCGCGCATGGTGAACGGTCGCACGATGTCGTTCGCATCCGTCACGCTCTGGCGCGGGAAGTTGACCGACGGCGAGAGCGCCTGGAGGATCTGGCCGGTCTCCGAAGTCCCCTGCGTCGCGATCACCTCGGCGGTGAAGATGTCCACCGGGACGGCCAGCTCCTCGGCGGCGGTGTGCCGGCCGCGCGAGCCCACGATCACATCCACGGGGGCGAGGCCGATCGCGGCCGCCTCGAGCCGCACGTCCCGTTGCACCGTCTCGCCCGCGCGCACCGTCACATCGGCGGTGGCGGTCGCATAGCCGATGAGCCGGACGCGCAGGGTGTACGTGCCCGGCGGCACGGCGGCGAGCTCGTAGGCGCCCGCCGCATCAGTCACCGCGCGCAGGCCCA
>JBOHSV010000157.1:0-1708 GCA_050921735.1 Gemmatimonadales bacterium
CAGGTCGTGAACGAGCTGTGCGAGATCTTCCGCGAGCTCGGGTTCACCCGCGCCGTGGGGCCCGAGGCGGAGACCGAGTGGTACAACTTCTACGCCCTCAACTTCCCCAAAGACCACCCGGCCCTGGACGAGCAGGACTCGTTCTACCTGGGCCCGGACCTGCTGCTGCGCACCCACACGTCCCCGGTGCAGATCCGCACCCTCGAGCGCTACCCGCCCCCGGTGCGCGTGGTGATCCCGGGGCGGGTGTTCCGGCGCGATCCGTTCGACCCCTCGCACTCGCCCGTGTTCGAGCAGATCGAAGGCCTGGCGGTGGACGAGGGCATCACGTTCGTGGACTTCAAGGCCACGCTGACGGCGTTCGCGCGCCGGTTCTTCTCGCCCGACACCAGGGTCCGGTTCCGGCCCTCGTACTTCCCGTTCACCGAGCCGTCGGCCGAGATGGACGTGCAGTGCCGGATGTGCCGGGGCGCGGGCTGTCCCACCTGCAAACAGACCGGCTGGATGGAGATCCTCGGCTCCGGCATGGTGCACCCCCAGGTGCTCGAGAACGCGGGCGTGGACGCCGAGAAGTACACCGGCTTCGCCTGGGGCATGGGCCCCGACCGCATCGCCATGAGCCGCCACGGCATTCCCGACATTCGCCTGCTGTACGAGGCCGACGTGCGGTTTCTCGCGCAGTTCGCCGAGGGGGCGCGGTGATCGTCTCCCGCCGCTGGCTCGAGGCCCTGCTGAGCCGGCCGCTGGACGCGCGCGCCGCCGCCGACGTCCTCACGATGCGGTGCGCCGCGGTCGACGCCGTGATCCCCGTCCACCATGACCTGGGCGACGTGCTCGTCGCGCGCGTGCTGGAGGTCAAGCGGCATCCCAATGCCGACCGGCTCACGCTGTGCCTGGTGGACGCCGGTGGCGCCGGCGGGCCGGTGGAGGTGGTGTGCGGCGCGCCCAACGTCGCCGCGGGCCGGGCCTACCCGTTCGCGCCGGTCGGCACGGTCCTGCCGGGGGGCGTGACGCTGGAGCGCCGCAAGATCCGCGGCGTGGAGTCCAACGGCATGCTGTGCTCCGCCAAAGAGCTGGGCCTGGGCGACGATCACACCGGCATCCTCGAGCTCGAGACCGACGCGGCCCCGGGGACCCGCCTGCTGGACGCGCTCCCGCTGGCCGATGACCGGATCGTGGTGGACGTGAACGCCAACCGGCCCGACCTCCTGTGCCACAAGGGGATCGCGCGCGAGCTGGCGGCGGCGCTGGGGGGTGTCGTCAAGCTGCCGGCCTTCCCGGGCGCGGCGCCGGGCGGGACCGCCGCTCGGGCCGGCGGCGACGCCGCGCTCGGCGGCCCTCGCGGCGGCCCCGCACCGGACGCCCGCGCCCGCGGGACCGTCGACGGCGTCGCAGTCCGCCTGGAAGACCCAGAAGGCGCTCCCCGCTACATGATCGCGGTCATCCGGGGCGTGCGGGTGGGGCAAAGCCCGCGCTGGCTGGCGGATCGCCTGGCGTCCATCGGCCAGCGGTCCATCAACAACGTGGTGGACGCCACGAACTACATCCTGTTCGAGCTCAACCAGCCGCTCCACGCGTTCGAACTCGCGACGCTCCGCGGCCCCGCGGTGGTGGTGCGGCGCGCGCAGCCCGGCGAGACGATCGTCACGCTCGACGGCGTGACGCGCACGCTGACCCCCGACATGACCGCCATCTGCGACGCCGAGCG
>JBOHSV010000158.1:0-6090 GCA_050921735.1 Gemmatimonadales bacterium
CTGCTGCGGCGGCTGCCGTTCGAGACCGACGTGATGCTGTGCGAGGGCCGGGAGCTGGTGCGCCTCGTGGCGGAGAATCCGTTTGGCCCGGGGCCCACGCGCCCCGATGTCGTGCGATTCGTGAGCATCCTCTCAAACGCCGGTCCTGCGCGGGCTGCGATTCCCATCACGCTTCCGCCAACGGGGCGGTGGCTGCTCCGCGTGATCGCCTTGAGAAAGCGATTTGCCTTCGGCCTGTATCGCCGGCACATGAAGACGATCGGCTATCTCGGCCAGATGGACAAACTGTTCGGTGTGCGCGCCACGACGCGGAATTGGAACACGATCGTGGCGATCGTGCGGATCTTAAAGGGCGAGGGGAAGAAACACAAACCGCCCTCAAAGCGGCCGTGAGGAATGAAACTGACGATCAATGGCGTCGAGCGCGAAGTGCATGCTCCGCCGGACATGCCCCTGCTCTGGGTCCTGCGCGACCTGGTCGGCCTTCCCGGCACCAAATTCGGCTGCGGTATCGCTCAGTGCGGCGCCTGCACGGTACACCTGGACGGCGCGCCGCGACGCTCCTGCGTCACCCCGGTATCCGCCGCCGTGGGCAAGGCGATCACTACCATCGAAGGGCTGTCGCCCGACGGGGGCCATCCGGTGCAGCGCGCGTGGACCGAGCTGGACGTCGTGCAGTGTGGCTACTGCCAGTCCGGGCAGATCATGTCCGCCGCGGCGCTGCTCGCGGCCAAGCCGGATCCCGGCGACGCCGACATCGACGCCGCGATGACCGGGAATATCTGCCGCTGCGGGACCTACCAGCGTATCCGGGCGGCCGTGCACCGCGCCGCTGAGTTGGCGAAGGGAGGCGTCTCATGAATGTCATGCCCACTCCTTCCCGCCGCGAATTCCTCCAGACCGGCGCGCTCGTGACGGGCGGTCTCGTGATCGCCTTTGCGGTGCCCGGCGCCGAGCGCCTGGCGGTGGCGCAGCCGGTCCCAGCCGCTCCGTTTGCGCCGAATGCGTTCCTGCGCGTCGGCACGGACGACACGGTCACCGTGCTGCTCGCCCACTCGGAGATGGGCCAGGGCATCTGGACCGCGCTGCCGATGCTCATCGCCGAGGAGCTGGACGCCGCCTGGTCGAAGATCAAGGTCGAGCACGCGGAGGCGGCGCCGGCGTACGCGCACACGGCCTTCGGCATTCAGATGACCGGCGGCTCGACCAGCACCTGGTCGGAATTCGACCGGTATCGCCAGGCCGGCGCCATGGCGCGGGCGTTGCTCGTGCAGGCCGCGGCGCAACGCTTCGGCGTGGCACCCGCCGATTGCCGCACCGAGAACGGCGCGGTGATCGCCGGCAACCGGCGGGCCCGCTATGGGGAGCTGGCCGCTGCCGCGGCCAATCTGCCGCCGCCGAAGACGGTGCCGCTCACGGATCCCAAGGACTGGAAGATCATCGGGAAACCGACGAAGCGCCTGGATACCCCCGAGAAGATCACCGGCCGGGCGCAGTTCGGTATGGACGTGCGCTTCCCCGGGCTGCTGACCGCCGTGGTGGCGCGCCCGCCGGTGTTCGGTGCCAGGGTCAAGTCGTTCGACGCCCGCGAAGCCAGGGCCGTACCCGGCGTGCGCAAGGTGGTGCAGGTCCCCACCGGCGTGGCCGTCGTGGCCGATCACTTCTGGGCGGCCAAGCTCGGCCGCGATGCCCTGAAGGTCGAATGGGACCTCGGCCCGCACGCGAGCCTGGACAGCGCCGCTCTGCGCGAGCAGTTCCGCCGGCTCGCCGGGACCGACGGGGCGCCGGCCGCTCAGGCCGGAAACGTCGACGAAGCGCTCCGGGGAGCGGCCAAGACGATCGAGGCCGAGTACGCCGTGCCCTACCTCGCGCACGCCCCGATGGAGCCGGAGAACTGCACGGTCCGCATCACGCGGACCAGGTGTGAGATCTGGACCGGCACGCAGTTCCAGACGCTAGATCAGCAGGTGGCCGCGCAGATCACGGGCTTGAAGCCGGAGCAGGTCGTGGTCCACACCGCGTTCCTTGGCGGCGGCTTCGGCCGGCGCGCGAACCCGACCTCCGACTTCGTCAACGAAGCGGTGCACGTCGCCAAGGCCGCGAACGCACCGGTCAAGACGGTGTGGACGCGCGAGGACGACGTGCGCGGAGGGTACTATCGGCCGCTGTACGTGCACCGGGCGCGGATCGGCCTGGGCGCCGACGGCATGCCGGTGGCCTGGCGGCACACCCTGGTCGGCCAGTCGATCCTCGCGGGCACGCCGTTCGAGACAGTCATGGTGAAGAACGGCATCGACGCCACCTCGGTCGAGGGGACGGCCGATTCGCCGTACCTCAAGGAGATCCCGAACCACCGGGTCGGTCTGCACTCCCCCAAGACCCCGATCTCGGTGCTGTGGTGGCGGTCCGTCGGGCACAGCCATACGGCGTTCGTGATGGAGAGCCTGATCGACGAGCTGGCGCAGATCGCCGGGAAGGATCCGGTCGAGTACCGCCGCGCGCTCTTGAAGAATCACCCGCGCCATCTCGGCGTGCTGAACCTGGCCGTCGAGAAGGCCGGCTGGCGCCGGCGCCTGCCCAGAGGCCGCGCCCGTGGCGTGGCCGTGCACGAGTCGTTCGGCAGCTTCGCCGCGCAGGTGGCGGAGGTCTCGGTCGAGAACGGTCGCATCCGGGTGCACCGTGTGGTCTGCGCCATTGATTGCGGCATCGTCGTCAATCCCGAGACGATCGCCGCGCAGATGGAGTCGGGGGTCGCCTTCGGCCTGAGCGCGGTGCTGCACAGCGAGCTGCATTTCAAGGACGGGCGCGTGCAGGAATCGAACTTCCACGACTACCAGGTGCTGCGCTTGAACGAGATGCCGGTGGTCGAGGTCCATATCGTGCCGAGCACGGAAAAGCCGGGCGGGATCGGGGAGGTCGGGGTGCCGCCGATCGCGCCGGCCGTAGCCAATGCCGTGGCGGCGCTGACCGGACAGCGGCTGCGCGAGCTGCCGCTGCGACTGCCGGCGTGAGGGAGGTAACCATGCGCCCTCTACTCGTGGTGGTGGCGCTGTCGCTCGCGCTCGCCGCCTGCAGCCCTCCTGACACGCCGGAGCGCGCCCAGGCCGTCGCCGCCTTCGCCACCGTCCAGGAGGTGTTCCAGCATCCCCGGTGCCAGAACTGCCATATCCCGGGCGATGCCCCGTTGCAATTCGACGCCGGTCTGGTGCACGCCCAGGGGGTGCTCCGCGGGCCGGACGGCCACGGCGCGCCGGGACTGCCCTGCGCGACGTGTCACGGCGAATCCAACCGGCCGGCGACCTACGGGCCGAACGCGCCGCCGGGCGCACCGCACTGGGGCCTGCCGCCGCCGGAGCGCAAGATGGTGTTCATCGGGCTCTCCCCCGCCAGGCTCTGCGCGACCATCAAGAGCAAGCGGGCCAACGGCGGTCGCGACCTGGAGGCGCTGCTCCACCATGTGAGCGAGGACCAGCTGGTGCTGTGGGGTTGGGATCCGGGGGCCGGGCGCGCGCCGGTGTCCGTGCCGCACGACGAGTTCGTCGCCAGGTTCCAGCAGTGGGCGGCGGCGGGCGGGCCGTGTCCGAGCGACTAGGTCCGTGACCGCCTGAGCGCTTCCGCCGTCATCGTCGCATGAACGCATCGACCTCCGCCACGAACCGGGCCGGTTGGTCGATCTGGATGTAGTGGTTGCTGTTCTCGATCTTGACGAAGCGCGCGTGCGGCGCGTTGACGAAAGCAAAGCGCGCGGCCCTCGGAGCTACTGCGGCGTCTGGAGCGGACGCCTGCTCCGCTCGTAAAACTCATTCTGCAACCGCAGGCTCTCCCGGTCGGCTTTGACGGCGCGGATCGCCCGCACGACGCCGTTGATCCACGTCTTGGCCGCGAACTCGCCGAGCTCGCGCGTCGCCACGGCCCCTTCGCCGGCATAGTGATTCGGGAAGCGCGCGTACCACCAGATGCCGGTGTAGAGGCCTTCCGGCAGCTTCAACCGTGCCTGATCGGCGCCGGATTCCCGCGGCGCCCGATCCAGGTGCACCAGATCGGGCCGGGCGATCAGGCTGAGGGACGTTTCGCCCTCGCCGGCGTGCATATCCGTAGCGGGGTCCGATCTGTGTTTCGGCTCACCCGGCCCGCTCCGCATGATGCCCAGGACGTACACGACGTAATCATGCGGCGCCTCGAGCTGCGCCTGCGCGAAGTACGGGAGCAGGCTGTTGTTCCCGCCGTGACCGTTCAGGATGATGATCTTCCCGCAGCCATTGCGCGCCATCTCGTCGGTCGTCTCCTGCAGCAATTCGAGCTGAAGGCGCCGGCTGTAGGCCACCGTGCCCGGTTGATGTTTGGCCTCGACGATTTGCCCGAAATAGTACTCGGGAAAGACGATGGCGTATTCCTGCTGGGCGGCATTGAGCGCCACGTATCGCACGTTGAGCAGGTCGTTGCCCAATGGCAGATGCGGCCCATGCTTTTCCAGGACGCCGAATGGGAGCAGGCAGGTGCCTTGCGCGCGGGCGACGGCGTCCTGGAACTCGGCCGCCGTCAGTTCCTCCCAATGCACCGAGAGCTTGGTTTGTGCCGCGGATGCCTGCGCCCAAAGCATCGAGGCGCAGAGGGCGGTGAGGGAAAGGAGCGATGATTTGTACATGTGGCCTCCTGTGATGCGGAGCGTAGGCTTGCGATCGCGGAAAGGTGGCTATCATACGCGCCGTACGGGGAGTGTGAAGTGAAGGAATGGTATATTTGAGGCGATGGATTCCTCGACGGACCGCGCGCACATCGAGCGTTGGGTGACCACCTGGCGCGATGCCGAGCCGGCGCTTGCGGAGCAGAAACGAGCCGAGCTCGAGCGGCTGGTCACGCCGCAAGCCTTAGCCGAGCTCGCGGCCGCATTCGCGCACGCGCCGCGACGAGCGGTTCCGTCGGACACCTCCGGGTTGGTCGAACAGCAGCGGTACTTCCGGCAGCTCGCGCGGTGATCGAGCTGTTTCGCGAGGCCCAGGCCCTCCAGCGGTTTCTCGCTGACCGCGGGTGGCCATTCTGTTTCATCGGGGGTGTCGCGCTGCAGCATTGGGGCGAGCCGCGCGTAACCCGCGATCTCGACCTGACCGTGTTCACGGGCTTCGGCGGTGAGGCCCCGGTGGTGGATGGGCTGCTCGCTCACTACCGTGGCCGCCGGCCGGATGCCCGGGAGTTTGCGCTCCGCCACCGCGTGGTGCTGATCTCGACGCCCGCCGGCATTGCTGTAGACGTGGCACTGGGCGCGCTTCCGTTCGAGGCCGAGATGATCGCGCGCGCGACCGAGGTCGAGTTCGAGCCGGGGGTGGCCCTGCGGATCTGCTCGGCCGAGGACCTGTTCGTGCTCAAGGCGTTCGCCGATCGCCTGCAGGATCGGGCCGACGTGGCCGGGATCGTTCAGCGGCGCGGCCGGGCGCTGGATTGGGATGCCATCCTCGCTCGGCTCGCGCCACTGGCGGAGACCAAGGGAGACGCCGGGATTCTAGAGCGGGTGCGGGGGCTACGGGAGCAATTCGGCACCTAGGCTCCCGTTGGACGATGCATCACGTTCTCACCGTCGAGCCAGAGGATGTCGAACACGTGGTACGCGCTGTCGCCGCGCCACGCCACCTCGCCATCGAGAATCACCTCGCGCACCGGAAGCGCCAGCACCGCCGCCGCGATCGCGGGATGTTGCCGCGGCAACCTGTTCCGCGACAGCAAGCGCACATGGCGACCCCGCCGGTAGGCGAGCAGCCGAATGCCGTCGAACTTGCGCTCGAAGATCCACTCCGGTCCACTGAACCGCTCGTGGGTGAGCGTCGCCGCCATCGGGTCGAGCCAGTCGGCGCGGCATCCGCGATCAGGGCGCCTGGAAAAACCCCTTCGGGGTCTCCCCCTTCAAGAACGGCTCGATGAAGGCAAGCAGCAGGTCGGGCTGGGTGATGACGGCGGTGTGTGCCGTCGCCGGCAGGACGGCGAGGCGCGAGGCGGGCAGCGGCTTGCCCATATCGCCCATGACGCCGCCGCCGAGCAGCCGGAACAGCGCGACCGAATGTTCGAGGGTCGCAACATCGGCATCGCCGGTGATGATGA
>JBOHSV010000159.1:0-1609 GCA_050921735.1 Gemmatimonadales bacterium
CAGCGACAGCGCGACGAGGCCCGCGAGCAGGGCGGCGTACACCACCAGGCGCCAAGGGCCGCCCGCCTGCGGTGCGGCGTCGAACTCCCGCCGCAGCGCGCGGAGCGGCGGAACGTCCTTGAGCCGCAGCAGCGGCAGCAGGGCGAACAGGCCGGCCGTCGCCGCGCCGATGCCCAGCCCGGTGAGCACCGTGGACCAGTTGACGGCTACCGACACCTCGAGTGGGAGGAACTGGCGCACCACGATAGGGAGCACCGCCTGGACGGCGATCCCCAGCAGCACCCCCGCTGCCGCCCCCGCGAGGCCCAGGGCGACGGCCTGGAGGAGGTAGATCGCGAGGACCGTGCGGGGCGGCGCGCCGAGGCAGCGCAGCACCGCGGCGGAATCGAGCTTGTCCTTCACGAACACGCTCACGGCGCTCCCCACCCCCAGGCCACCCAGCAGCAACGCGATCAGGCCGACGAGCCCGAGGTACCGGGCCAGTCGCCCCAGCGCGTCCGTCAAGTCCTCCTCCTGCTCGGCCACGGTCTCGGAGCGGATGCGGTGCCGCTCGAACAGCGCGTTGTGCCGGTTGAGGAAGCGCTGCACGGCCGCCTCGTCCGGCAGCTCGAGGAACACGCGGTACCGCGCCCGGCTGCCGAACCGGAGCAGGTTGGTCTCGGCGAGGAATCGCTCGGGCAGGAAGACGCGGGGGCCGAGCGCGGTGCGCAGCCCCACGTCGCCCGGCGCGCCGGTGACCACGCCGCGAATGACGAACCGCGCGTCGCCGATGTAGACCGTGTCACCCGGCGCGATCTCGAGCTGGACCAGCACCGCCGGATCCACGAGCACCTCGCGGGAATCGCGAAAAGCGGTCCACAGGCCGGGCGGATCGGTCCGGATCGTGCCGTAGAACGGGAAGCCGCCCGCCACCGCGCGGACCTCGAGCAGCCGGGTGTGCCCCGTGCGCGGCGCGAGCACCATCGAGCCGAAGCTCGTCACCCGGCCGAGCCGCACCCCCGAGCGCGCCACGGAGTCGAGCACGGCCTCGATCGAGTCGGTAAACGGCGTGCGCGATCGCAGCTCCAGGTCCGCGCCCAGCAGCGTGCGGGCCTGCGCGCGGACCGAGGCGGTCACGTTGGCGCTGAACGAGTTGATGGCGACCAGGGCGGCGACGCCCAGGCTCACGGCGCCCACGTACAGCGCCAGCCGCCGGCGGCTGCCGCGGCTCTCCCGCCAGGCCATGGAGAGCGTGAACGGCACCTTCACGCGGGCGGGGCTCCGCTGTCCGAGACGATGGTCCCGCCCGAGAGCCGGATGACGCGTCGCGCGCGTCCGGCGAGCGCCGGGTCGTGCGTGACCAGCACGAGCGTGGTCCGAGCGTCGCGGTTCAGCTCCACGAGCAGATCGATCACGGTGCGGCCCGTGTCGGCGTCGAGGCTGCCGGTGGGCTCGTCGGCGAACAACACCTTGGGCTCGCCCGCGAACGCCCGGGCGAGCCCGACGCGCTGCTGCTCGCCGCCGGAGAGCTGGGCAGGGTAGTGGTCCAACCGGTCGCCCAGGCCGACGCGCTCGAGCAAGGCGCGGGCCCGCGCGTCCGCGGCGCCGCCGTCGCCGCGCAACTCCAGTG
>JBOHSV010000160.1:0-3327 GCA_050921735.1 Gemmatimonadales bacterium
CGCCCGGCGGTGGGCGCGCGCCGTGACGACGCTCTGGGACCGCGCGGACCCCCCGCTCGTGCCTGTGTTGGAACGCCTGCGGGCGCTGGCGGGCAGCTAGAGACTCCTGCGTGTACGGCCTTTTCTCTCTGGGAGGATGATATGCGCTCGATCGAGGAGGATGTGTCCCCACGGCGGTGGCACGTCGCCGGATTGATCGTGGGGCTCGCCGCCGCAACCGCCTGTCAACGTGAGGTCATGCGCACGCCGGCGTCATACCGCCCCACGCCGCCGCCCCACTTCACGATCGGCGACACGGTCACCATGGCGCACGTCGACTCGGTTATCCGGTACGTCGACAGCGTGCGCCACACCGGCGACTCCGGATACGAAGGCCGGACGGCCGCCGTCGGCCTCGACTTCGATTCGCGCCCCGGCGCTGGAGACCGTCAGCTGCTGCACCGCGAACCCTGTCCACCCTGCGCTCGCCATGGGCCGCTCGTCACGATTCAGCCGGAAAAGGGGTCGTACGGAATTCCCAGGCGCGATTTCGCGCGCGGGAGGGTGATCGCGAAACTGATCAACGAGTCGCCGGACTCGACCGACGAGCGGTACGGGCTGACTCCCGGCGCCGTCGTGTATTGGTGGGCGGACGACCGGCCGGGAAAAGCGCCCCGCTCCATTTTCTTCCGCGTGTCCCCGACTCCGGGGTTTGTGGTGCGCGATCTGGAGATCGAAGACCACGGGCGCAGCGTTTGGTGGCAGGGGATGGCCGGCTGGGTCTGGGGGAGCGCGGAGATGGCGTGGGCCAGCTGCGGCGATCGGGGATGTTGCCGGAGCGGTGGCGTGGCGCTGGAGGAGCTGTAGAGGCGCCGCGGTCTTAACGCGCACCAAACGCCGGCCGTCCACTGCGCGTACCTCTCTAACCCAAGGAGACGACATGCGCTCAGCCGTGCCGACGCTGCTGGTGCTGGCCGCCCTCGCGGCGCCCCTGGCCGCGCGGGGGCAACAGCGCCCCGCGCCGCTCCCCGACCACTGGCTCACCCTGGACTCGCTCATCGCCATCCTCGGCCTCACCACCGAGCAGAAAACGAAAGTGACCGAGCCCTACACGGCGCTCAACGCCGTGCTCGAGCAGGCCGCCGGCCGGCGCGAGCGCCTGCGCGGCACCATGCCGCGGGCGGGCGGCTCCCCGGGCGAGATGACCCCGGAGCAGCGGCAAGCGATGCGGGCGCGGATGGACAGCGTGCGCGCCGAGTTCGAAACGTTGCAGGCGGAAGCGGACGAGTGGCACGCCGCCATCAGGAACCTGCTCTCGGCCGAGCAGCAGGCCAGGTTCGACGCCCTGCCCAAGCCGCGCGCGTTCCGCGAGAGGCGGGGCCCGGGCGGACCGTAGAGCAGCGGTTGCAAATCTCTCACGCGGAGACTGTCGATGGAAGCGACTCTCGAGGCAGGCGTGGTGCTGGTGCACGGCAGCGCGGCCGGGTTCGCCCAGGAAATCAGCGTCGGTCGCCATCGCCTGCGGGCGGACGAGCCGGTGGCGTCCGGCGGCACCGACACGGGGCCGGGGCCATACGATCTGCTGCTGGCCGCACTTGGCTCTTGAACGTCGATGACCATCGCGCTGTATGCGCGACGGAAGGGTTGGCCCCTGACCGACGTCACCGTGCGGCTGCGGCATTCGCGGGTCCACGCCGAGGATTGTGCGGACTGCGAGACGAAGCAGGGGATGCTGGACGTGATCGAGCGGGAGATCACGCTGCGCGGTGAGGTTTCGGCGGAGCAGCGGGCCAAGCTGGGCTACATCGCCGATCGCTGCCCGGTGCACCGGACGCTGACGTCGGAGATCAAGATCCGCACGCGATTGGTGTAGCTGGCCCCCTTGGATTCGAACCAAGATTCCCGGATCCAAAGTCCGGTGTCCTGCCGTTGGACGAGGGGCCATCGGTGTTGCAGCGTCCTAAGTTAGCGGTTCCCCGGACTCCGCGGCAGCGGGGATGTTTGCCGCTGGTTTGCCGTTGCCGAACCGCTTGGCCACGGCCCGCGCCAGGTCCTGCTCGTCAATGATGTTGTAGCGGTCGAACATGCTGCGCGTCTCCCATCCGCACAGGCGCATAATCTCGCCCTCGGAGACGCCCGCCCGCCGGAAGTCCCGCGCCGCACTCCGGCGCAGGTCGTGGACGAGGCGCTTCGTCGGGTGCAGCCTTCGGTGCGTCGAACCAGACGTGGTCCGCGTCCTCGGCGTAGTGGAGTAACACATCATGGAGGCGAGGCCATCTCCGCGTCGTCACGTGCGCAGCCGTCCTGCGCCAGATGATCTCCCCGAGAAAGGCTTTCGGGCCGAATACCGCGTCGAGCAGCAGCTTGAGGTAGTGGCTGGCGGTCGGGTCGCAATGGAGGTAGAGCGAGCCGGTGTCTTTCAGCACGCGATGCAACTCAACGAGGCGCGGGGCCATCATCGTGAGGTACGCCAGCATGTCGTTAGTGCCGAGAAACAGCCGGAATGCCTGGAGCACTTCCGACACCTTCCCGCCGCGCTCGACCGTCTCCTGAAACTCCCGCGCCGCCGACTCGTCCCAGTGCCACGTGTCCTCAAACGCTTTGATCTGCGCGGCTGCGTCAGTCCCGTCCTTGGCAGCAAACAGTACGTTGTAGGTCTGATTCGAGTTAAACGGCGGGTCCAAATAGACGAGGTCCACCGATTCGTCTTTGATGTGCCGCCGGAGCACGTCGAGGTTGTCGCCGTAGTACAGGACGTTGTCAGGCATCCGCGCGACGGCTCCCGGTGAGGGGGTCGGAGCTACGATAGCGGCCGGTCGTTGGCCTGAACAGCCCCCGCGCTTTATGGATTCCAGTCTGATTGGTCGCCTAGCACGAGGGTCCGACCCTCCGGAAGCTCGGACCGAGCGATGGTGCCCGTTGCTTGGTATGGAAGCTTGAGCGCCTTTGCCGCCTCCAGGACGCCGCCGCTGACGTAGAGTAGTGAGGCATTCGCCGCCATGAGGTGAGCGGCCCAAATCACGGCGCGCTGTGGGTCCACGAGGTACCGTGCTCCCTTCGGTGTGGCCGTGAACGCAGCGACCTGATTGGCGAAGGCGAGCGCCGTCAAGCGATCGTCGAACTGCAAAGCGTGGTACTGCTCAATCGGCTGTGGCACTGGGTCGCTGGTGCGGGATCGGCAAGAGGACCGTCCGTTCTCAGGGTGCGGGTGGCTGCGGTGGCGAAGGCGGCAGAGCGGGCGGCGGCGGCGGTTGGCCCCCACCTGGGATCATGATGGGCTGCGGCATCATGAAGCTCATCTGTTGTTGCAGCTTAATGAACGCCTTGCCGAGTTGGTTCTCAATCATC
>JBOHSV010000161.1:0-4560 GCA_050921735.1 Gemmatimonadales bacterium
CCCTGGTCCAGCACCCCGGCGGCGGTCGGCGCGCTGAGCCGCGCGGCGAGGGCACTCGAGTCCTGCGGCGTGGCGAACGTGTGCCGGTCCTCGCCGCGTGTCACGTACCCGGCCGTGAACCCCGCCGCGAACCAGCGGGAGAACCGGAACAGCGGGGCGAAGTCGAGCGCCACGTAGTCGCCCGGGTCCCACCGCAGGCGCGCCGTGGCGGCGCGCGGCACCAGAAACGCGTCCGGCGGCGCCACGCGCCGAACGCGCTCGCCGGGTCGCTGGAGGCCGGCGCGCGCGTTGAGGTTGAGCCACAGGCGTCCCCCCAGCACCAACTCCTGCACCAGCTGCCCCTCGATGTCCATCTGCCCGTCGCCCGTGGCGACGTCGAGCGCGTCGTGCGGCGAATCCGGATGACCCGTCGGGAGCCGCAGCCGCACGCCCGCGGTGGCGGCGTAGACGGGGCCCGCGGCCACCCGGTAGCGGGCCCCGACCTCGACGTCACCGAGCCAGTACCGCCGCCGCACCGGCGTGCCGCCGAACGGCCGCAGGCCGAAGCCGTACACCGTGTCGGTCAGCGCGGTCTCGAAGGCGGCGCGGTCGAGCGGCTCGGTGGGGAGCAGGAGGTCGCTCGAGAACGCCGCGATGTTGTAGGTGGTGGCCAGCTCCTGCTGGATGCGCGCGAGGTTGGCGTCGATGCCCAGCCCGCCGTCCGACTGGGCGTGCGGGAGGAACGGCGCGCCGCCGCCCGTGCCCGCGCCGTAGACCAGGCGGCCGAGGGCGTCGCGCACCCCCTGCGCCTCCGCCAGGAAGGCGGTGGCCTGCGCGCACGCCGGGCTCCCGGGACAGCCGTACGATCCCCCGGCGATGCTGTCGGCGAGCTGGCCGAGCGCGCCGCCGAACTCCAGGAAGAACCGGCCGTAGCTCGCCGCGTTGTCCGGCGAGAGGAGCAGCGGGTTGAGCCCCACGCTCGCGCCGGCCGTGTCCAGCGCCAGGTGGGCGCGCGTGTACACCCGGACCAGCGGGAGGGTGAGGCCGACCGCCAGGCGGTCGGTGATCCCGACCTCCGCGGTGATCGGTGTGGTGCGCCGCTCCTGGCGCGCGGCGAGGCGCCCCGTTCCCAGGCTGGCGACGAATCCCGCGACCCCGGACGCCGTGCGCACGTCGGTCTCGAGCCGGGCGACGACGGGGATGCGCGCGCCGCCCACCGTGTCGCCCGTCAGGGGTGCGCCCAGGCGCTCGCGGCGCCCGCCGAAGAACTGCTCGCCCCAGGTCTCGATCAGCGGGTCGAAGGTGAGCCGCAGCGCGCCGGAGCGGGGCAGGTCCGTGCGGGGCACGGTCTGGCCGCTCACCCCGGGCGCGAGCCCGGGGATCAGGAGGAGCAGGATGGCGGTCCGCATTAGCACAACGGCATCCGGCGGACGCCGGATGCCGTGTGCGGTACCCCGGGGACGGCGCGTGGTTCGGGTCAGGGGACCGGGGTCAGGCTCGTCCCGTACGTCGCGTTGATCTGCTGGAGGAGCTTGTTCGCGATCAGCTTGTGCGTTTTGGCCGCGGGGTGCACCGCGTCGCAGCTGAACGAGAGGCCGAACGGGTTGGTCGAGCAGGGAGTCGGATTTCCCATGGCATCCGCGAACGCCGGGAACGGCGCCACCTCCGTGAAGATCGCGCGCAAGGAGTCGAGCGTCGGGTTGGGATCGAAGTACGCCCATCCCCGCGCGGTCGCCGCCGCGGACACGGTCTGGTTGTAGGTGGCGACGGCCGTGGCGAGCGCCACGAGCTCCGACGGCACGACGACCTGACGCACGGTGTCGGCGCAGCTGAGGGCGGCGGGGGCGCCCGCCGCGGCGGCGGCGAGTAGCGCGCCACCGTAGGGGAACGGCACGAGGGTCTGATCGCCGCGTGCGCCGGGAATCATGGTCACGTCCGGGGCGCAGTTGTTGTCCACCACGAAGGTGGGGGGGAACGCCTGGCCGGGCACCTGCCCATTGTCGATGGCCCAGTAGGTCGAGCCGAGCGAGAAGAACGGAATGGCAGTCACCTTGGCCACGCCGACGAGCACGCCGCCGGCGGGATTCGCGGCGTCGATCGCGGTCATCATCGCGTCGTACCGCTGGGCGAACGTGGCCGCGGGGGTGATGAGGGTGCTGTCGCCCGCGTTAGTGAAGCTCGTGGCGGCCCCGAGCGCGTCGTTGTTGCCGATCCATACGGTCACGAACGTCGGGCCGACCCGCTCGAGCATCTCGAGCTGGGTGAGCCCGCCGAGGAAGAACGTCGTGAGCGCGTTCGCGTTCGACGCGGGGTCGAGATTCGAGACCGCGTCCATCACCTCGGCCCCCGGCACGGCGACGTTGTTGATGTAGGGTGCGGGCACCGGGTCGGTCTTGCGCAGGGCGCACGGCACCGTGGGGGCCACGCGAGTCTGCGTGAACACGTTGGTGTACAGCGACGGGCAGCCCGGGAACGCCATCGCCGGGATGTAGAACGGCGTCCGCATCCGGCCCGCGAGCAACACCGCGTACGACTGCGACTGCGTCGCCTCGTTGATCCCGCCCGACTGGAACCCGGCGGTGATCGAGTTGCCCACCGACACGTACCGTGTGAACATGGGGTCGACGGGAATGCTGCCCGCCGGCCGCAGCAGCTTGCCTTCATCGCACGCCGCGACGCCCACGAGCAGGCCGAGGGCCGCGCGGGCGGCGACACTGAACCGCGAATGACTCCGAAGCATGGCGCTCAGTCTCGCTCTCAGAAGGTGTAGGAGAAGCCGACGCCCACGAGGTGCGCGCTGAACTCGTAAACCCCGGTGTTACCTACCGTCGCCTCGTGGATCCGGCCGCGGCGATCGTTCTGCTTGATGAACTGATAGCCGAAGTCGGCGTGCAGGGACGGGGACAGGGCCGCGCCCAGGCCGATCGTGAACTCGTTGCGCGATCCCTCGGGGAGCAGCGGCGTCACCGTCTCGGGCGGCGCGGCGGCGCCATGGTACAGGTACCCGGCCCGCAGGGTGTACTTCGGCGAGTACTGATACTCGGCGCCAAAGCGGAAGCCGTGCGTGTCGCGATATCCTTCGTACAGGGCGAAATCCGGGGTGCCCGGGTTCTCGAAGTCCACCGGGATCTGATCGAACCATCCCCACACGACGTAGTGCCAGTCGGCCATCAGGTTCAGCTTGTCGCTGGCCTGATACGCGATGCCGAGCGACCCTTGGGGCGGCAGCGTCAGCTCGGCCGTCGCGCCGCCGTTGGCGAACGCCTGGCCCGGCAGGAACTGGGCGCCCGCCAGCGCGTCCACCGGGCACGGCGCGGTGAGGGTGCAGATCGGCGGCAGGTCGATCGGGTGCCCCAGCGGCAGCACCTGACCCGTGAGAATCTGGCTGAACTCGGCATCGCCCTCGTACGTGATCGTCTTGCGCGTGATCCAGTGGCCGCCGATCGACATGCGGTCGGTGACCTTGAGGATCGCGCCGACGTTGACCGCGAACCCCGTTCCGCTTCCCGTGAGCCGGCCGTCGGCGACGTCGGTCCCCCAGGGGATGCCCAGGTTATAGAACGTCGCGCCGGGCAGACCGGGCACGCCCTGGTCCGACAGGTCCACGCGCTGGTTCAGCTCGAGCCAGCTGTAGATAACGGCCACGCCCAGGCCGACCTTGAGCCGCTCGTGGAGCTGGTAGCCGATGGTGGGCTGGACGTAGACGGACCGCAAGTTGGTGTTGTACCCGAGGAACCGGCCGTCGAACGTTTCCGGCCACCGGGTCTCCAGGCCGTACGGCGCGTACGCGCCGAGCCCGATGGTCGCCTTGGGGCTCAACGCGTGGGTGAAGTAGAAGTTAGGGACGGGAATCAGGGGATTGTCGATGTCGGTGCGGGTGGCGCTGATGTCCTGGGCGAAGCTCCCCAGCGCCTGGATAAACGTCACGCCGGCGCTCAGGCGGCGACCCGACAGGCCGGCGAGGCCGGCGGGGTTGAAGAAGATCGCGCTGCCGTCGGCACAGGGGGCCGCCGCCGCCACGCCCGCCCGTCCCATGGTGCAGGTCCCGTGCTCGTACACACCGAACCCCTGGGACGCGAGCAGGGAGGGGACTCCGGCGAACAGCATCAACGCAAACCGCCGCATAACTGTCTGTCTCCGGAAACGATTGGGGAGATGGTGGAACCGGCCGGACTACGGTAGCATTGGCCGGACTCGTTGTCAAACTTCATGCGGCGTGAAGCGTTAAGACTCTTTCATGCGACGTTCGGGGTCCCGCCGGCGCAGGCGGCGTCGGCGCCGGGCCGGGTGAACCTGATCGGCGAGCACACCGACTACAACGGCGGCCCGGTGCTCCCGATCGCGATCGGGGCGCGCACCACGGTGGCCGTCGGCCTGGGCGAGCCGGGCGTGCTCGAGATCGTGTCGGCGCAGGCCTCGCTGCGGCAACGCGCCCAGCGCGTGTCCTGGCGCGACGCGCTGCCGAAGAACTGGGGCGGGTATCTCGCCGGGGTGATGCGGGAGCTGTGGGCCGTCGAGGCGCTGCCGCCGCGGGGCGGCGCGCGCGTCGCCGTGGCGAGCGACGTGCCGATGGGGGCGGGG
>JBOHSV010000162.1:0-2323 GCA_050921735.1 Gemmatimonadales bacterium
ACCCCGGCGCGCTGGCCGGCCGGCGCGTGGTGGCGGCGGCGGGCATCGCGGACCCCGCGAGCTTCGCGGTGCAGGTCCGGGCCACGGGCGCGGTCGTGCAACTCATGGCATATCAAGACCATCACGCCTACGGCGCGCGGGACGTGGCCCGCCTCGTGCGGTGGGTGGGCGAAGCCGATTATGTTGTAGTCACGGAAAAGGACGCCGTGAAGCTTCGCCACCGGTGGCCGCGCGAGGCGCGGGAGCCCCTGGTGGCGCGGCTGACACTCGAGTGGGAACTGCACGGGGAGGCGGTGGAGCGCGCGCTGGCCGCGGTGGCGGCGCGCGCCGCCGCCTCCTGAACGGAACGGCTCAACGAGCGCTATGAGCGACCCTGCGATACAACGCCCGTCTCAACTCGCCCTCCAACCGGCCACCATCCGACCGGACAAGGACACCTTCCTAGCCGAGGAGAACCCGTTCGAAGCGATGATGGAGCGCTTCGACCACGCGGCGCGACTCCTCAACCTCGACCCCGGGCTCTACAAGGTCCTGCGCCACGCCGAGAAGCAGGTGATCGTGTCGGTGCCGGTGATCCGCGACAACGGCGAGGTGGAGGTCTATACCGGGTACCGCGTGCTGTACAACACGTCGCGGGGGCCGGGGAAGGGGGGCATCCGGTTCGACATGAACGTCACGCTCGACGAGGTGAAAGCGCTCGCCGCGTGGATGACGTGGAAGTGCGCCGTGGTGAACATCCCGTTCGGCGGGGCGAAGGGCGGCGTCCGGTGCGATCCCTCCACACTGTCGATGGGCGAGCTCGAGCGCGTCACGCGGCGCTACACCGCGAGCCTGATCGAAACGCTGGGGCCCGACTCCGATGTCCCCGCGCCCGACGTCAACACCAACGAGCGGGTCATGGCCTGGATCATGGACACCTACTCCATGCACAAGCGCCATACCGTCACGGGCGTCGTCACGGGGAAGCCGGTGGAGATGGGCGGGTCGCTGGGCCGCCGCGAGGCGACCGGGCGCGGCTGCATGCTGGTGACGCGTGAGGCGCTCGCGCGCCTCGGCATGGCGCTGAAGGGCGCCAAGGTGGCGGTGCAGGGGTTCGGGAACGTGGGCTCGGTGGCGGCCGATCTGCTCGCGCGGGAGGGCGCGAGCGTGATCGCCGTCTCGGACAAGTCCGGGGGAGTGATCAATCCCAAGGGCCTCGACGTGGGCGACCTGATCCGCTGGGTGCGAGAACGCCGCCAGCTGGCCGGCTACCCCAAGGCCGACCCGCTGTCCAACGAGGAGCTGCTCACACTCGAATGCGACGTGCTGGTCCCCGCCGCCCTGGAGAACGTCATCACCCGCCGCAACGCCCCTCAGATCAAAGCCAAGATCATCTGCGAAGGTGCCAACGGCCCGACGACGGCGGCGGCCGACAAGATTCTCGAGGACAAGGGCATCTACGTCATCCCGGACATCCTGGCCAACGCGGGCGGCGTGACGGTGAGCTACTTCGAGTGGGTGCAGGACCGCGCCGCGTATTTCTGGGACGAAGACACCGTGACGCGGCGTCTCGAGAACATCATGGTCCGGTCGTTCCGCGACGTCGCGGCGCTGGCCGAGACCCACAAGGTGAACACGCGCATCGCGGCGTACATGGCGGCCGTGGACCGCGTCGCCGCGATGCACCGGCTCCGCGGGATGTATGCCTGATGCGCTACCGCGTCGTCGCGGTGGGCCGCCTGAAGAGCGCGGCGCTCCGGGCGGCGTGTGACGAGTACCTCGAGCGGCTGCGGCGGTACGCGCGGGTCGAGGAGCGGGAAGTGAAGGACGAGGCGCGGGTCCTCGCCGCCGTGACCGGGGACTCGCGCCTCGTGGCGCTGTCGCGGGCGGGCGAGCCCTGCACGTCGTCCCGGCTGGCCGAGTGGACGGCCGCCTGGGACCTGGAGGGCCGCGACATCGCTTTCGCGATCGGGGGCGCCGACGGGCTGCCGCCGGCCGTGCTGGACCGGGCCCAGCGCATCTGGAGCCTGTCGGCGCTCACGTTTCCGCACGAGCTGGCGCGCGTCATCCTGTACGAGCAGCTGTACCGCGCGTTCACCATCCGCCGCGGAGAGCCGTATCATCGGGGCGCCTGAGCTCACGACCGACGACCGGCGCGCCCTGCTGACGCTGGCGCGCCGCGCGCTGGAGGCGCGGGTGCGCGGCGAGACGCCACCCGACGTCGCTGGCGGCGGTCACCTGGACCTGCCGCTCGGTGCGTTTGTGACCGTTCACCGGCAGGGTGACCTGCGCGGCTGCCTCGGCCGCCTCGACGTGCAGGCTCCGCTTTCGCTCACGGTGGCGG
>JBOHSV010000163.1:0-3967 GCA_050921735.1 Gemmatimonadales bacterium
GGCTACGAGTATCTCCCGGAGACCGAGGTGCCGCCCAAGAGCTGGCGGCCACTGGGCCTGGCGTTTCTCTACGCGGGCGTGGCGGGCGCCGGCACCGCGGCCCTCGAGTCGGGCGATCTGGGGAGCGGCGCGCGCCGCGAGCTGCTGGCGGTGAGCGTGCTGACGCTGGCGGCGGGACTCGTCACCACGCTGAAGAAACCGGCGCCCCAGCCGGCGCGCGCCAACATCCTGTACAACCGGCTGTTGCGGGAGCAGCTGGCGCGCCGCAACGAAGACATCGCGCGCGAGAACGTGGCGCGGCGCCAGCAGGTCGAAGTGCGCGTGGTGCCCGTGGCCCGGGGGGCGAGATGAGGATCGTATGGCCGTACCGCGTGCTGGCGCTCGTGTGCGCTACGGCCATACGGCCGTACGGCCTGACCGCCCAGTCCCTCGCCCTCGGCCCCCAGCTCGTGCTCGGCGACTATCGCGAGGTCTCGTCCGATCTCCACTACCGCGGGGCGGGGTTCGGCGCCGCACTCACCGTCTCCTACCACAAGGTCGCGGCCGACGTGGCACTGGCCCAGGTGGATTACGATCCGACCGATGACGCCAATGCCGTCGACGGGTTCCAGGCGCGCCAGTTCGACGCCCGCGTTCGTTACTACCTCACCGGCCCCGTGAGCGCCGAGCTGGGCGTCATGAGTCGCACCGTGGACGTGGACTTCGCGGCTCAGGAGGCGGCGGCCGTGCGCGTGGGCGTGCGGGTGTCCCAGCTCGTCGATCCCGCGGTCCGGCTCGTCCTGCGGGGAAACTACCTGGCGGCCGCGAAGTTCTCGGGCGGCGGCTCGGCCCCGTTCGGGGTGGATCTGGGGCTCGGGGTGAGCGGCGATCTGGGGCGCGGCCGCGTGCGCGCGCGAGTCGTGGCGGAATATGAGTTCCAGTACTTCGGCCGCCACACGGGGGAGGGGCCGGACGAGGTCAGCGTCCCCATCCAGCAGGTGTTGCTGCGCTTCGGCGTGGCCGCCGCGTTCTAGTCGGGGCCTGCGGCGGCCGCCGTCTGCGTCGCCACCGCGAGCCTGAGCAGTTCCGCGGTGCCCGGCGCGTGCCGCAGCAGCTCCACCGCCGCCGCGAGTGGGCGGTCGCCGTCCCCCGATTCCACGACCAGGTGCGGTGTCACGCCGCCGCGCTCGAGACTGCGCCCGCTGGGTGTGAACCAGCGGGCGGTGGTGAGGCGCAGGGACACCGTGTCGCTCAAGCGGATGGTCTGCTGCGCGGATCCCTTGCCGTACGTCGGCAGTCCCACGATCGCGGCGCGGTCGTGATCCTGCAGTGCGCCCGCCACGAGCTCGGCCGCGCTCTTGGTCCCGCCGTTCACCAGCACGACCAGCGGCAGGTCGGGCCAGTCCTGCGCGCGGGACGCCACGTAGTACCGGGCTTCCCGGCCGTTGCGGCCTCGCAGGGTGCCGATCGACAGGCGGCGGTCCAGAAACAGGTCCGCCACCTTCACCGCCTCGTTCACGAGCCCCCCGGGGTTGTCGCGCAGGTCGAGCACCAGCGCCCGCAAGCGCTCGGGGTGGAGATCGACGATCGCCTGACGCAGGTCCGTGGCGGAGGTGGACGTGAACGCCATGAGCGAGACGTAGCCGATGCCCTCCTCGAGGATCTTCACGTCGCCCGTGGCGCGCGCCTGGGTAACGGCCTCGCGCTGCCGCTCGCGCTCGCGCTCGAGCATGGCGGCGTAGGGGTCGCGCAGCCGCTCCACGATCGCGTGGGCGGCGAGGTAGGTGAGGTCGGCGTCGGACAGGGAGTCGACGTAATGGGCGCGGATGGCCTTCAGGACCTCGTCCACCAGGGAGGGGCTGGGCGCTGGCGGCGGGCGCTCGGGGGCGAGCCAGCCGAGGGCGTTGCCGGCCAAGAAGGCGACCACCACGCCGGCCAGGGGAATCCCCCAGCGCCGGACGCGGCGGACCGCGCGTAATGGAATCGGCTCTCCGGGCATCAGCCTCGCGTTCAGGGCTCCGCCTAACCTGGTAACGGCCGCCGACGGCTCGCAACGCTCGCGGCGCTAGTCCGGCTCACCGCCGGCGCGGACGCCGACGTCCCACCGCAACAGGTTGAGCACGCCGGGACTGGAAAGCCGCGCCCGCGTTCCGGTGCGGGCATCGGGCGGCGTCCACTCGACCACCGCGGGCTGGCCCGGCCCGGCGCCCACGCTGATCCCGTCCCCGCTACCCCCCTCCACATAGAGGCCGGTGAAGTCACCGGGCGACACCTCGAGCCGCACGGTGGGCGCGCTCAGCTGATAGTTGCCCGACAGGCTGAGCGACGCGGTCCCGGTGCGCGCCACCTGGAGCTCCGCCGCCCCGGCCCCGTCCGTGCGGCCCAGCCGCAGGCGCGCGGCCCCGCCGGGAGTGACGTCGAGCACGCCGTGGACGACGCCCTGCGCGTCGCGCAGCACGAACGCTTCCGCGATCAGGATCTCGCGGTCACGCGTGGCCTGGGCGCTGAGTCCCACGATCAGGGCCACCGCGAGCGCGAGCGCGCCGACGCGCTTGAGCCAGCGGTTCTCGCGCTCGAGGCGTTCCAGCCGCCCGAGCACTGCGTCGTTGTCGACCTGAGTCACCGGATACGTCCTCTCCAGGGGCGCTGATCGTGGCCCGGCGAGGAAGGGCTGCCGGGTCCGGCGCCCACTTAGAGCAACGTTCATACCAGGTACGCGGGCGGGTGCTAATGCCAATGGCCCGAAGCGCTTCCGTCGCGGTGCGCTCCGGGCCATGGTGGGCCGGCTATGGACACTTGCAATGCGCCAGCCGCGATTCGAACGCGGGACCTTCGGCTCCGGAGGCGGCACCGGCCAGCGACTAGCAACGCTGGCCGTTGTCGTTTCAGGCACTTACGCGAGGCGCGCGTCGGCCAGCGCCAGCCAGCGACGGCCCCGTTGTCACCACCGTTGTTACCGCGGGTCTGCTCTCCGCCACTGTCTTAAAGCAACGACCCGCTGTACGCGCATCAGGGGATCGCTTGGTGTGCCGGGTATCATCCCGTGATCGCAACGCCCGCCCCCTCATCGCAGGGAGCGGGGTTCCTTATTCTGGCGACCCGACCGCGGGTGATTCCCGTCGCGATCGACGGGATGCAGGAGGTGCTTCCTATCGGTCGCTACGTCCCGCGGCGCTGCAAGCGCATCGCTGTGTCCTTTGGCCCGCCCGTGGACTATGCGCCGTTTCTCGCGATGCCGCGCACGCGGGAGACGGCCCAAGCTGTGATCGACCGCGTGATGGAAGCGATTCGAGTCCAGCACGCCGAGTTCCGGCGCCGGCGCACCGAAGCCGGGAATCGGAGACCTCAAATGGATGCGTAGACGGATGGCGGGCAAGCACCAGACGGAACTGTGGCGTTCGCGGCCGAAGTCTCGCCGGGACTTTGTGGCAATGTGGTTTGGCAAGGAGGACGATGCCTGAACCGACCCGCACCAGAAGCGAGTGTGGAGCCCTCAGGAACGAGCTACGGGGTGCGAAAATGGAGCGGATCTCTGAGGTTCTGTAACTCCCGATAGTAATAGAGGGCCGTGGGCTGCCGGTTCTCGAACTTCAGCCGCTTGAGACGCGCCAGTTCCTCCTCGGTCGCCGTCCCGCTGAGGGCGGCATCCTGCAGGAATTCCTTGAGCCCCGGCGCTTCGCCAACCGGCGGCTCGGATTCCCGTTCGACAAACTCGAACCGCTTCACGTGCCCAGAGGCCACTTGTTGATTCAAGACGATGTCCAAAGCAAATGTCGCGAGGTCGATGTCCCAGGACTCAATCAGCGGATCCAAGAACGAGACGCAGTTCTCAGCCGACACGTGGAAGAGGTCTGTATCAAGAAACTCGAGCACGACGACCCGCATCTCCTCATGGCTGCGGCCGCTCAGTTGCGCCACCATGCGGAGCCAGTAGTCATTCTCGAGTTCGTCTTTCGCCACGCGCTTGACCACGTCCAGTACCGTCTGG
>JBOHSV010000164.1:0-2441 GCA_050921735.1 Gemmatimonadales bacterium
GCGCCGAGCAGACCGGGGAGCGGCTCGCTTCGCTGGCCGCCCGCCGCGAGCTGCTGCTGTTCGTGCTGCTGGGCTTCATGGTGACCGTCGGCGCCCTCCTCGCGCTCGCGACCCTGCGCGGGGTGCAGGGCCCGCTCGGCCGTCTCGTGACCGCGGCGGAGCGGTTCGGCGGCGGCGATCTGCGGCCGGTCACGACGGGCCGCATGCCGCAGGAGTTCGGCATCCTGGCGGACGCGATGCGCCTGATGGGCGACCGCCTGCGGCGGATCGTGGGCGACGTGGTGACCGAGGCCGACCGCATCGCGGGGTCGGCGGCCGACCTGTCGGCGGCGAGCGAGGAGCTCGCCGCCTCGTCCGCGCAGATCTCGACTGCGATGGTGGACATCGCGAAGGGCGCCGAGGATCAGCGCGCCGCCGTCAGGGAGATGGCCGCGGGGCTCGAAGACCAGGGCCGCGAAGCGGCGGAAGTGGCGGACGCCTCGGAGCGCATGGCCCGCCTGGGCGCGGACATCCGCACGGTGGCCGATCGGCACCGGGGTGACGTCGCCGCCGCGGGGGGCGCGCTGCTCGACGTCCGCGAGGTGGTGCAAACCACGTCGGCGCAGATCGCGCAGCTCGCCGAGCAGAGCGCGGCGATCGACGACTTCGTCGAGCTCATCCGGCGCATCTCCTCGCAGACCAACCTGCTGGCCCTGAACGCCGCCATCGAAGCGGCCCGGGCCGGCGAGCACGGGCGCGGGTTCGCCGTGGTGGCCGAAGAGGTGCGCCAGCTGGCCGACGAATCGGCTCGCGCCGCCGCGGAAGTGGCGCGCACGACGGCGGTCATCCGCGAGCAGGTCGAAGAAGTGACGGCCACCATGGCCGCGGGTCAGGCCAAGGTGCGGGGGATCGAATCGGTGGCCGAGGGCGCGGCGCGGGGCCTTGCCGAGATCGTGGCGGCCGTCGAGCAAGTCGAGCAGGCGGCGGCGCGGGTGACTCAGGCGGCCCAGAGCGGTCGGGCGACCAGCGCCCGTCTCACGGACCGCACCCAGCAGGTGGCGGCCCGCGCCGCGTCGCACGCGTCGAGCGCCGAGCAGGTGACGGCGGCCGCCGAGCAACAGGGCGCCTCCACCGAACAGATGGCGGCCGCGACCGGTACTCTGCTCCAGGCGGCCGAGAAGCTACGCGAGTTGGTCGGCGGGTTCCGCGTCTAGCGGCGGGACTTCTTCTTCTTGGCCGGCTTCTTCCTGGCGCCCTTGGCCTTCGCCGGCTTGGCCGGGCGGCGCTTTCCCTTGACCGCGGCCTGGGCTTCCGCCAGCACGCGCTCCCCTTCGTCCGCGCCGATCAGCCCCCGCCGGACGGCGTAGCGGATCAGCTCGTCGGCGTCCTCGGCCGTGAACTCGCCGCTCCGCGCGGCGGCCCGGATGGCGCGGACCAACGCATCCGCCACCGGGCTGCGCAACACGCTCGCGATCCCCGGAAGCGTTTCCAGCAGGGTGGAGATCTGCGACCCGCCGAGCTCGGCTGCCATCGAACGCGCCCTTCCCGCGATGAAGGTCGCGCCAAGCTAGGGCGCGCTGGGGGGGTGGTCAAGACAGGCGGCGCGAGCGCGCGGCGCGCCGCGAAATCACCAGCTCGGAGTGCGACAGCAGCTCGCCCAGCACGGCCCGGGTGCGGGGGTCCAGCGGCAGCTCGAAATGCACGTCCAACCGGTACTCCGCGCGGTCGGGGCCCTGCCCGGTGAGCGTGAACCCGCCGCGCTCGGGCTTGACCTCGTCCACCTCGATCTCCGCCAGGGGGAGGAATTCCGCCGTGCTGTTCATCTGCAACCTCCGGTTCCCGTGAGAGATACGTGAGGGCGCGAGACTGTCAAGATGACGGTCTCCTTTGCCATGCTGCCGTGGCTGGCTATCTTACGGCAAGGAGGTTTGGCAGGACTTGAGTCGACGCGGCATCAAGGAGTACCGGGCCCCCGAGGCGCTGGCGCTCATCGCGGCCGACCGGGAGCATGCGCCGCTGGTCTGTCCCTCGTGCGGCGCGCGCACGATTCATCGAGTTCCCCGGCGGCGCAGCGCCCGGGGGGAACGTGCGGCCTCGCCCCGCGTCAGCCTCACGTGCCGCACCTGCGGGCGACACGCGTTCTACATCGAGCAGATCCCCGAGCGGCCCGAGGGGTATGTGCCCCCCGCGCGCGCCGCCGGATGAACCCGCGTGAGGAGGACGATCAGGAGTGGCAGGCGACGCCATCCAGATGATGGGGACGGTTACCGAGGTGCTCCCCAACACCACGTTCCGCGTCAAGCTCGAGAACGGCCATGAGGTCCTGGCCTATGTGAGCGGGAAGATGCGGAAGAATTACATCCGGATCCTCCAGGGCGATCGGGTCGCGGTCGATCTTTCCCCGTACGATCTCACGCGCGGCAGAATCACCTACCGGTACAAGTAAGAGGCCGGGATCGCTC
>JBOHSV010000165.1:0-1744 GCA_050921735.1 Gemmatimonadales bacterium
GTGCAGCGCGCGCACCACGCTGCGCAGGTTCGACGCGCCGTAGTCCACCACGGCGATCATCCGGAGAGCGTCCCCTTGGTGGAGGGAACGTCCTGCACCCGGGGGTCGAGCGCGACGGCGCGCCCCAATGCCCGGGCGGCCGCCTTGAACACCGCCTCCACCACGTGGTGGGCGTTCTGGCCGCGCAGCAGGTCCATATGGAGCGTCAGGCCGCCGTGCGTAGCCAGCGCACGGAAGAACTCCGGTACCAGCACCACGTCGAAATCGCCCACCTTTTGCCACGTGGGGGGCTCCGCGTGGTAGGCGAGATACGGCCGCCCGCTCACGTCCACCACGACCCGCGCGAGTGCGTCGTCGAGGGGCACGCTGGCTTCCCCGTAACGCCGGATGCCGCGGCGGTCGCCCAGCGCGCGCGCCAGAGCCTGGCCCAGCACGATCCCCGTGTCTTCCACGGTGTGGTGCGCGTCCACGTGGAGATCGCCCGAGGCCGCGACGTCGAGGTCGAACAGCGCGTGCCGCGCCAGCGCCGCGAGCATGTGATCGAAAAACCCGATGCCGGTGCCGACCTGCGCGCGCCCGGACCCGTCCAGCACGAGCCTGACGCGGACATCGGTCTCGTTGGTCTTGCGCGCGACCTCGCCGATTCGGCTCACGCCTCCCCCCCCGCCCCCGCCCCCGCCCCCAGGATTGCCATCAGCGCCGCCAGGATGGCGTCCACGTCGTCCTCGGTGCCGGCGGTGATCCGCAGGCAGTTCTCCAGCCCGGGTCCGGCGGACACGTCGCGGACCAGGATCCCGTGCTCGTCGAGCAGGCGCCGGAACACCTCGCCCGCCGGCCGCCGGTCGCAGCGGACTAGCACGAAGTTCGCCGCGCTGGGGAACGCCCGCAGTCCCGGCAGCGCGGCCAGGCCGGCGTACAGCCGGTCGCGCGCGCGCCGCACCCGCGCCACCAGCTGCTCGAATTCCCCGGCGTGGTCGAGCGCCACGTGCGCCGCCGCGAGCGTCAGCTGGTTCACGTTGTAGGGCAGCTTGCCCTTGGCGATCTCCTGCGCCACCGCCGGGTGCGCCAGCAGATACCCGAACCGCAGACCGGCCATCGCCATCGCTTTGCTGAACGTGCGCAGCACGACCAGCCGCGGGTGCTCGGCCAGCAGCGGGACGGCCGACGGGCCGCCGAAGTCCTGGTACGCCTCGTCCACGACCACGAGCGCTTCGGTTTGAGCGAGCAGGCCGAGCGCGCCGTCTTCGGCAAGCGGCGTCCCGGTGGGGTTGTTGGGCGTGTTGACGATCACCACCGCCGCGCGGCTCGCCGCGGCCGCGGCCACCAGCGCGTCGAGATCGAACCCGAACTCGTCGTCGAGCGGGACCGGGACGTGGCGGCCGCCGTACACGGCGATCAGCAGGCGATACAGCGCAAACGTGGGTACGGGGGTCACCACGGGCGTGCCGCTCCCGACGGTGACCGCCAGGGTGGCCTGGATCAGCTCGTTCGACCCGTTGCCCACCAGGACGCCGCCGGGCATCCAGCCGTGCCGGGCGGCCAGCCGCTCGAGCAGGTCGCGGGGCACGATGGCCGGATAGCGGTTCCAGGCCGCCGCGCCCGCCCGCTGGAGCACGGCGGTCTTCACGGCCGCGGGGACGTCGAACGGGCTTTCGTTCTGGTTGAGCTTGCGTGGCGGGGGCGCGCCGGGCTCGGGGAGCGCGTAGGCCGCGAGCCGGCGAACCTCGCGCTTGATGAGCGACAG
>JBOHSV010000166.1:0-3088 GCA_050921735.1 Gemmatimonadales bacterium
GGTGCGCCGGCGCGCCGCCGCCGGGCGAGCCAGCGATGGTGAGCGTGTAGGCACCCACCTCCGCCGTATCGGCCGTGCCGATGTCCAGCACGAAGATGTCGTTGCCTGGCGTCGTATACGTCAGCCGCGCGTCCGTTCCGCCCGGCCCCCCGCCGGTGTTGTCGTCAAACGCCACCACCGTGGCCGTCTCGGCGGACACCAAGGTGAGGGTCAGATACGCGTCGAACGCGCTCGACGCGAGCGTGGCAGTGAGCGACTGCTGCGCGTGCAGAAAGAGCAGGACGCGATCGGAATAGAAGGTGCCAGTGTTCGGCGCGGTGTCGGGCACGGCACAGTCGGACACGGCCACCGCATCGGTGATCGTGATGCCCCGCGTGATCCACGGCAGGTGGACCGTCGCCGGACATCCATCCAGAGTCTGCGGCCGGACGGCGGTCGCGACGGTATACCCACCGGTGACGTTGGCGGCAAAACTGCTCGGTGCCAGTATGTACGTTCCCGGTGCCGCGATGAGCGGGATGTGCGACGTGAGCGAATCGTTGAGATCATCATTCAGCGCGAGGAACGCACCGTTCGCGAAGTAGGTCTCGAGCCACGTGTCGAAGGCGGTCGCGGTCATGGTCGCCGTGAAGCCCTGTTGCGTCGCCAACGTGAGCTCGTAGAAGTCGGTGAAGTACCGACCGCCCTGACCGTCGGGAATGCCGCAGTCGACCGTCGTCAGTGCACCATTCGTGGTTGCCCCGAGCATGTGCGGCACGAACCATTCACAGGGGTGCACGGCCGTCGCGCCGAACGCGGCGGGCGGAAGGCTCGCGATCGTGGCCGTCACCGTGACCTGCCCCGGGGCGCTGCCGAAGGTCACGACCGTGTGCGCGTGGCCGTTCGCGTCGGTGGGCCCGCTCGCGGGGTTGGCCGCGCCACCCGTCGGGGGGCTGATCTGCCACGTGACGGTACCGCCCACGAACGCGGCGCCGTTCGATCCGGTCACGGCCACCCGGAGCGGCACCGGAAGCGCGACGTTGAGCGGGCCGCTCTGGTCGTCTCCGTCGACCTTGGCGATCGTCTCAGCCATGATGGGCTCGGTGCCGTCACCGCAGGCCGCCGTGAGGCCGAATCCCACGAGCAGCACCCCGACCGACCAGAGCCTCGTCATGTGGCCCCTTCCAAAGTGGCCCCGGGAATGGACCACGCGGGCGGCGGTTTGGCTAGGCCGCTAGCCGGCGCCGGGCGCGGGGTCCGCAGGCGGGTCGATGATGGGCGGGTCCTCGTGGACGATCGGTCGCGTGCACGTGCACGGACCGGGGTGGCTCAGCGCGATCTGCGCGGCGGCGTCCGGTGGCAGGTACTCGATCTGAAAGCGATCGCGCACGACTCCTCCGCACATGTGGCAGTGGATGGGTTTCATCGACTCGCCTATCCAGGGGCTTCACACAATTCACCCGCGCCCCCCGGTGTGCAAGAGGCGGGGCCACCCGCGGCCCGGGGGCGCGCCATAGGCCACGCCGATTGGTCAGGACCGTCTCAACCTGTCACGCCCTGTCGCAAATCCACCCTGTTTCTGTCGCAAAAACACCCGATACCCCGGCGCGCGCGACCGCGATAGTTACCGATAGCGCCCTCCCTGAACGCCGCTCACTCGCGCGCCAAACGCTGCGCCGGCGGCTCGTCGGAGCCGCCGGCCACCCGGCCCGGGTCGGGCGGCCGAGCTAACGATGGAGGGCAGGGCCGGACATGCCGCTCGCCCGGAGCAGGAAGGCGTCGCTCCTCGCCACCGTGATCGCGGTCGTCAGCCTGGCCGTGCCCATCGCCTGGGATTCCTACTCCAGTCGCCTCGCGATCGAGGTGCACGTTCTCTCACAGTCGGTCGTCATGGGATCGCGGGAGGGCCGTGGGCCTCTCGCGGTCACGTACGAGGATGTGCCCGTGACGGAGTTCTCGCGTCTGGAGCTTGCCCTGCGCAACGCCGGTCGCCAGCCCATTCGCGAGGCCGATTTCGTAGCAGCGCCGCGGATCACGATCGACTCCGGCCGCATTCTGGAAACGCGGTTGGAGGCCGTCGCACCCGAGGGTCTCGCGGCCACGATCCGCCCCGACACGGCGAGCGGCTCGGTGCAATTGGTCCTTCCGCTGCTCAACCCCGGAGACGTGGTCCGCTTTTCCCTGCTGGTCGAGTCGTCCGCTCGGCTCGGCGTCACGGCCGCCGTGCGCGTGCCGGGTCTGCGCGCGGTGCGGGTCGTGGATCGGCGCGCGCCGCACGGGCCGCTGTGGCGGCGTATCCCGTGGACCGCCTATCCCGCCGCTCTGGGAACCGTCCTCGCCTTCCTCCTGTCGGCCATTGGGCTGCTGGTCATCGCACACGCGCGCCTGGCGCGCCGGTTTTGGCGCGACTGGCCCTTCCCGGCGCCGGCCGGGGCGACCGCTGAAGATTATCGCCGCATGCTGTCCTCGGCCCTCGCGATTCCCGTGGAGTCGATTCCCGCGATCGCTCGCGTGCTGGCGGAGGCCCCTCCGGCCGCTCCGCTCGCCGGCGAAGCCTACGGCGAGCTGCGAGCGGCGGTGGACGGCGAGTTCAGGGATCTGCGCGTCTGGCTCACGTGGATCACGGTCGTCGCGTTCGCCCTGTCGGTACTGGGAACGTGGTACGTCACGCTGACGCTCGTGCGGGCCGCGGGGACCGGCGTGTAGGCAAGGAGAGGGCCGGCGCGATCCGCTCCGGCCCTCCAATGGCGTGGTAAGACCGACGCCACGAGTCACGGGCAATTCTCGTGCAGCTGGATGTTGCCCCCCGTGAGCGAGCCCGTGGCCTCGTATCCATCGGACACCCTGAGCGTGAACTCGTCACTCCGCCCGGGTTCGCCCCGGTCGGCGACGAGTACTTCATAGGTGAATCCGTCCTGGCCATTCACCTCCGCCGTGCCGCGCATCCGGCGCGTCGTCGCATCAACGCTCTCGTACCCGTTCACACCGGTTCCCTTGACCCTGGGACCGCCCGCACCGTGGTCGAGATAGGTGAGGTGCCCCCAGAAAGCACCGTGCCGAATGCCGCCCGCGACGCCGAAGTTGCCCTTGGCGCCCGAAGGCGTACCGG
>JBOHSV010000167.1:0-11711 GCA_050921735.1 Gemmatimonadales bacterium
GGCCAAGCCCGACGACGTGGTCGAGGCGGATTACGAGATCGTGGACGACGACAAGAACAAGAAAGGGTAGGGGCCGATGTCCGGACGGACGCGGGACTGGCTGAAGTTCGTTTCCCTGGTGGGCATCGCCTTCGTCTTCGGGCTGGTGTTCGCTTCGACGCTGGACCTCCCGAAGGCGGGCGGGGCGACCGAGCTGTCGCTGTTCCAGACGCCGAGCACCCGGCCCCCGATTCCCGCCGCCCGGCCGGCGGCGGACCTGAGCGAGGCGTTCACGGCCGTGGCCGAGCACGTCAAGCCGGCCGTCGTGTTCATCCGCTCCGAGCGGCGTGAGCCCGCCGCCAACCTGCGGCTCCCCCCCGGCTTCGAGGACTTCTTCCCGTTCCGCGACCGGCGCGGCCCGCGCATCCAGGAAGGCACGGGCTCGGGCTTCGTCGTGTCGGCCGACGGCTACATTCTCACCAACAACCACGTCGTGGCGGGCGCCGACCGCGTGAAGGTGCGGCTGTACGACAAGCGCGAGTTCGACGCCCGGGTCGTCGGGACCGACCCCAACACCGACGTCGCCGTCATCAAGATCGACGCCAGAGACCTCCCGGTCGCGGCGCTCGGCAATTCCGACCAGACTCGCATCGGCGAATGGGTCCTCGCGATCGGCAACCCGCTGGGCGAGGCGTTCGCCTTCACCGTGACGGCCGGCATCATCAGCGCCAAGGGACGCATTCTGCAGGGCCTGCGCGGGGAGAACACCTACACCATCCACGACTTCCTGCAAACCGACGCCGCCATCAACCCCGGCAATTCCGGCGGCCCGCTGGTCAACCTCCGCGGCGAGGTGATCGGCGTGAACTCCGCGATCGCCAGCGAAACCGGCTTCTACGCGGGCTACGGCTTCGCGATCCCGATCAACCTGGCGCGCGAGGTGATGCAGCAGCTCATCGAGACGGGTCACGTGCGCCGGGCCATCCTCGGCATCGCCATCCGCGACGCCAATCAGCTCGACGCCGAGGCCGTGGGCCTGAAGGAGATCAAGGGCGTGGTGGTCAACGACTTCTCGAGCGACGACTCGCCCGCCAAGCGCGCCGGCATCCGGCCGGGGGACGTCATCGTGGCGCTCGACGGCGAGAGCGTGGAGTCCGTGCCCCAGCTCCAGCAGCGCGTGGGCTTCAAGAAGCCGGGCGAGTCGGTCCAGGTGACCGTGGTGCGGGACGGCGGCGAGCGGCGCACGTTCACCGTCCGGCTCGCCGAGGCGCCCGGCGCGGACGAAGAGCGGGTGGCGAGCCGCGGGCGCGGGCGCGGTGACTCCTCCGAGCCCTCCCCCATGGAGGAGACGCTCGGGATCTCGCTGGAGCCGCTGACCGCGCAGGAGGCCCGCAGCCAGCGTATCAGCGCCGTGGCCGACGCCGGAGGCGGCATGGTGGTCACCGGCGTGTCCCCCGACGGTCCCGCCTACCAGCGCCTCGCCCCGCCGGGCCAGGGCGGCCCGGACATCATCCTCCGGCTCAACGGCAAGCCGGTCAGGAACCGCGCCGAGTTCCGCGAGGCCTTGAAGGACGTCAAGCCGGGCGGCGTCGTGACGCTCGAGGTGTTCAACCCGAGCGTCGGCGACGGCGGCGCCCGGCGCATCGTCCGCCTGCGGGCCAAGTAGCGCCTACCGCAGCGCCTGCCGCTCCGCGCCGAGGAACGCCGTCAGCGCCGCGATCTCGTCGGGCTTGAGCCCGAGGTTCGGCATCCCCTCGGACCCCGACTGCCGGGCCGGCCCGATGCTCGGGTCGGCCAGGAACTGCCGCAGGTAGGCCGACGCCAGCCGCCGGCCGGTCAGCTCGGGCCCCACGGCGTGTTCCCCGCTCCCCGGCACGTCGCGATGCAGATGGCACGCGACGCACCCCTTCGCCACGAACAGCCGCTCCCCCCGCTGATCGGCGGGGAGGGACGGCGGCGTCGGGGCACCGGGCTGCTGGTCATCGCCGTCTCCTTGCCCAAGAGGTTTCCTGCTCCTCGTTGGATGCCACGGCGGAGGGATCAGTTTGCCTTGAGCACCGCGTCCACGAAGCTCAGGGTCTTGGTCTCGACCCACTCGGCGGAGAGGGCGTCCACCCCGATGGTGCCGCCCCGATCGATGGTCGTGGAAATCCACTTGCCGCGCGCGGCGGACGGGCGGATGTCCCGCTGGACCACGATGCCGCGCCGCGGATCGAACCGGAAGGTGAGCGCGGACGCGAGGGCGCCCTGGCTCACGCCCCGGGCCAGCGGCGTGAGCGACAGGGAGACGGCGGGATAGGTGTCGTCGCTGTCGGTGTGGTCCTGCACCGAGGTGTCGTGCCCCGCGTTCCGGAGCTCGGTCATGACGCTCTGAAGCACGGGGCGCACGACCGTGCGGAGCCGCTCGGCGCCTGCCCGCCGCAGGGTGTCGGCGTCCTGCTGGGCCCGCCGGGAGAGCGGCGGCGCGTCTCCCACCCGCTCGTCGTAGGCCTTCAGGATGGCCCGCAGTTTTTCCAGATACGCGTCCGACATGCGGTCGACGTCGTTGGGGTGAACGGGACGCGGGCAACGCCCTCATGCTACCCCGCGGGGCCGGCGGGCGCCAGCCACGACAGTCGCGTCGGTCCGCGATATCTTCACCCTACTCTGCTCTCACGGAGGACGCATGACCGTTCGAGCTCGCCGGCTCCGCCGGGTGATCGCGCTCGCCGCCGTGGCCGCCGCCTGCGGCCGCGGGGAGCGCGGCGACGCCGCCGACACGTTCCGTGCGCGGTTCGAAACCAGTGAAGGCGACTTCGTCATCGAGGTGCACCGCGACTGGGCCCCGCTGGGCGCCGACCGCTTCCACGAGCTCGTCTCGAGCGGTTATTACGACGGAGCCCGGTTCTTCCGCGTGCTGCCGGGGTTCGTGGCCCAGTTCGGCATCCACGGGGATCCCCAGGTGGCGGCCGCGTGGCGCGAGCGGCGCATCGCCGACGACCCCGTGCGCGAGAGCAACGCGCGGGGCACGGTGACGTTCGCCACCGGGGGGCCCGACACGCGCACGACCCAGGTCTTCATCAACTACGCCGACAACGGCCGGTTGGACGCCATGGGCTTCGCCCCGTTCGGTCGGGTGGTCGAGGGGATGGACGTGGTGGACCGGCTGCACGCCGGCTACGGCGAGGGGGCCCCGCGCGGGCCCGGCCCCGACCAGAGCCGCATCCAGGCCGAGGGCAACGCTTACCTGGAGCGGGAGTTCCCCGAGCTGGACTACGTCCGGCGGGCGGCGATCGAGGCGCCATAGCCGCCCGCCCTCTTTCGCGCCGGAACCCCCATTCCCATATTGGGGCCCATGATCGCCGCCCTGGTGTTCGCGGCCGCCTTCTACGGCGTGGCCGAGCACGAGCACATGCCGGGCTGGAAGTGGGCCCTGGCCAGCCTCGTCGTGTCGTTCGCGGTGCTGGAGCTGACGGGGTTCTTGCTCCTGGTGATCCCTGCGCAGGTGCTGCTCTTCGGCGTGCTCTGGTGGAGAAACTCGAAGCGGATCGACAGACAGCCCGAGGAGCAGGCCGCCCGCATCGCGGAGGATCGGCGCATCCGCCAGGAGCGGATGCGCCGGGCGCGGGAGCAGGCGGGCCGCGACCGGAACCAGTAGACCTCACCGGAGGTCCGTCCCGAGCCGCCGGGCGAGCGCGGCGGCATACGCCCGCGCCGTCTTGGTGTCGTCGTGGAACACCATCATCCCCCGAAACAACGGGTTGTCGACCGTGCCGCGCTCGGTGATGGTCAGGACCGTCCCGTCGCCGTCCGCCACGAGGTCCCAGGTCCACGACCCGTAGAAGGGGCCGTCGGGCAGGATCTCCCGCACCAGGCGTCGCGGCGGTTGTTCGACGGCAGTGACCACCGTCGCCTCGAAGCCGCCGTATGTCTCGCGCCACACCGCCCGTCCGTCGCGGTCGGGCAGGCGCTTGGCCCTGGTGATCTCCGGGTTCCACTCCGGCTGGCGGGCGAAATCGGCGACCACCGCCCACACGTCCGCGGGCGGTTTGCCGAGCCGCACCGTGACGGACGTCTCGTGGCTCTTGGGCACGAACAGGCCGACCACGACGATGAGCAGCGCGACCGCGACGAGCGTCCCGGCCGCGACGAGCACCCACTTCACGGGCGATCCTCCTCCGGCGGCCGGCCGGTGTCCTCCAAATCGGTGAGGGGGTTGGGCTCCTGGAGCCCGGCCAGGTCCGCGGAGCTCAGCGTGGCGAGCGCCGGCACATCGGCCCCGGCGGGCGCGGCGGGGGTCGGGGCGACCGGCGGCTCGACGGGGAACTTCCCGTACCAGCGGGCCAGGAACGGTGCCAGCATCCCGCGCTCGATCATGAACACCAGCACGGCGCATCCCAGGATACTGAAGAAGATGACGGAATACACGGTGCCCTGGATGGTCCCGCTCCCGGGGACGCCGAGCTGCGCGGGGAGCCCGGCGAGCACCGCGGCCGCCAATCCCTTCGGCACCAGCGCCGTCATCAACGCGGCTTCGCGCCGCGTCAGATCGCGGTGGCCGAGCAGTCCCACGACGGGGGCGCGCGCCACGAACGCCGCCGCCGCCAGGATCAGGCCCGCGAGGACGGCCCGGAGGTCCGTGAACGTCGTGGAGACGCCGAGAAACACGAAGAAAAAGGTCTTGACGACGAACACGACCTCGCCGAAGAACGCCCGCTCGTGCTCGGCGAACGGCGTGAGGCGCACGCGGAACACCAGGCGCAACAGACCACGGGGCAGTAACGGGACGTTGGCCAGGGACACGCCGAACGTGAGGGCCGCGATCGCGCCGCTGTAGCCCGCGAGCTCGGTGAGGCCGTACAGGATGAAGACGTAGGCCAGCGTGGTGAACACGGTGTTGGGGAAGCGGCGGATGCGCTCGAGCACCGCGGACCAGAACAGGGCGCCGCCCGCTCCGACCGCCGCCGCCCAGAGGAACGAGCGCACGATCTGCCACACCAGATCCGCGCCGAGACCCCCGGCATCCCCCCGGTAGAGGGCCGGGAGGGCCTGGAGCAGACCCAACGTCAGCACGATCACTAACACGTCGGTGAGCGCCGATTCGAGGAACAGGACGGTCCCGGCCCGGCCCGTGAGCCCCAGGGTCCGCAGGAGTGGGACCACCACGGCGGACGAGGTCCCGCTGAGAATCACGCCGACCAGAAGGGCGGTCGGGAAGTCGAGTGGCAGGAGGAAATCCGCCAGGTGCGCCACCAGCAGCAAGGTGACGGCGGCCGTCGCCAGCGAGATCGTGAGCGTGTCGCCCGCCGCTGTAGCGAGCTGGCGCAGGTTGAGATGGATGCCGCCCTCGAACAGGATGACGACGAGGGCGAGGGTCGCGAACACGCGGCCGACCGCGCCGAAGTCCCGCGGGCTCACCACGTGGAACACCGGGCCCAGCAGGATCCCGACGATCATCAGGACCAGCACGTCCGGGACCTTGGTGCGCTGGAACAGCGCGGTCAGGACGTGGCCGAAAAAGACCAGCAGGCCGATGACGAGGATGACGATGGCGATGTCCATGGGTCCCTACGGCAGCTCCCCGGGCAGCGCGAACGAGCGGGCTTCGGCCGATAGGCGCGCCCGGCGCGACGGCCTCGAGCAGCGACTCCGGCGGCGGACCCGCTGCGTTGGCCTGGGAGTCGGTCATGGCGAACCCACCCGGCTGCGGACAGCGCCTAAGGTGGGGGACCGCGGCAGCCGGCGCAACGGCCCGCGACGCTGAGTCAGTCGTACACGCAGAAAAAGTGGGTCCGGCCGGGCGGCAGGCCCGCGACGAGGCGCCACGCCTCGGTCCACGCCCGTCGTGCCCGCCCGGACGTCCGGTCCAGCGCGAACGCCTGGCGATAGTAGGCGATGGCCTTGCGCCGCGCCTCCGGCGCGCGCGGGAACGGCTCGCCTCGGGCGACCACCTCGTCAATCCCCCCACCGCACATCCCGGTGAGGTCGAACCCGCGCTCCAGCGGCTCGAGCATCGCGAGCTCGCCCGTTGGTCCGGTCGGATCGAGCCGCAGGTTGCCAGCGACCCGGCGCGCGCCAGGCCGCCGGGCGAGCTCGGTCCCGGCAACCGAGTCCCGGCGAGGGGTCTCGACCCAGACCGCGCCCAGCAGGCAGGCGCGCCGGATCAGGGTCGGGCCCTCCCGGTCAGCCGGCAGCTCGAGCGTCGGGGGCGGCGGCGGCGGATAGAAGTACGCGTGCCGCACGAGCGGCGCGCAGCGCGGCGAGCTCGGTCACCGCCCGTTCGGCGAACGTCGCGGAGTCGGGGGCGGGACCGGCCGCGCCCGGGAACACGGCGGCGAGCTCCCGTCCCCGCCCGCCCCAGGGGCCGACCAGCAGGGCGAGGCATGTCACGGCGGGCCCCTCCGTCCCTCGGTCACCACCATCCAGCCGCCCACCAGCACCTGCCACACCGTCACCGGCGCCATCCCGCCCATCAGGATCGCCGCGTCGGGGCTCATCACGACGGCCCACAGCGCGCACACGGCGCCCGCCCCTACCCCGAACCAGCCGAGCCAGCGAGGGAACAGGCGGCCGTCGAGCACCGCCCACCCGTAGGCCCACATGGAGAGGCCGATCGCGAATTCCCCCACGCGCAGCGCCATGGTGGCGGCGGGACGCAGCATGTCGTACACGAACACCGCCTCGGTGGCCGCCAGGCCGGGTTGGGCGGTCGTGTACGCCGCCGCGAGCTCCGGCGCCGCGCCCGCCATGAACAGCACGCCGACGAGCGCCGTCCCGTACCCGAGCACCGCGAGCGGAATCCCGGTCCGCGCGGCGCCCGCGCCGCGCGTGTCGCCGTGCTGCAAGGCCACGCCGACGAGCCCGGCGACCACCAGCACGAAGCCGAACGCGAGCGCGAGGTGGATTCCGTTCCAGCCGGCGGTGCGCGCGATCGCGGCGAGCTGAGCCGGTCCCTCACCGGTGAGCAGCGGATGCCGCAGGCCTCCGGAGCCGACCAGCAGGGCGCCCGCCAACAGACTCAACGCGTAGAACGACGGCAAGCGGGTCATGCGCGTCTCCCGAAGCGCAGGTCGTCCCTAATCTAGCACCACCTTTCCCAGGCGATATATTGGCGGGATGCAGTTCACCAGGATCCTTCGCGAGGGCTTCGTCGCCGGCCTGATCGGCGCGGGGGCGGTCGCGATCTGGTTCCTCCTCGTCGACCTGGTCAACGGCCGTCCATTCTTCACGCCCGCCATGCTCGGCTCCGCCGTGTTCTGGCAGATCACCGATCCCGCCCAGGTCGTGATGGAGTACTCGCGCATCATCGGGTACACGATGATCCACGTGAGCGCGTTCGTGGTCGTGGGCGTGATCGCCGCCGCCATCGCCGCCGAAGTCGAAGTCGCGCCCCCCACGCTGTTCCTCGCGGTCATCGCGTTCTGCTTCTTCGAGGTGGGCTTCTACATCCTCGTCGCCCTGCTGGCCCGGCCGCTGCTCGGCGCCCTGGCCTGGTGGAACGTGGCCATCGGCAACGCCATCGCGGCGTTCGCCATGGGGTTCTACCTGTGGCGGGAGCACCCCAAGATCGGCGAGGAGCTGCGACGGCACCCGCTGGGCGAGACCGAAGACGGAGAGTGACGCGGGAAAACGTGCAACGGGAAACGTCTATGACTGGCCGCCGTACGCTTCGATCGGCACCTCCCGCTCCACGTCCCCCCGCTCTTCGCGCGCCGCCCAGCGGAACCACACGACCGTCATCGCCGCCCAGAAGACCAGCCCGCCGGGGATCCACATGATCAGCCCGCCCACCTGCTGATCCACCAGCGGGTCGAGCCACAGTCGCGGCGCCTCGAGATAGAACGGATACAGCACGCGCTGCGTGAAGGTGATGATCGCGCCCACGATGGACATGGGAATGCCCAGCATGAAGAGATAGAGCATTTGGGCGGGATAGGGGATGCGCGGCAGCTCGGGCACGGGCGACAGGACGGGCCACCACACGAGCACCGCCGACGCCATGAACGTCAGGTGCTGGACGATGTGCAGGTCGTGGTTGCGCATGGCGGCTTCGTACAGCCCCGGGAAATGCCACGCGGCCATCACGGCGCTGAAGACGAACGCTGCCACGACCGGGCGCGTGAGGACGGTCAGGAACGGACGCGCGCCGGGAAGCCCCACCACGCGGCGCGCCGTCCACACCGGCGTTCCGTAGAGCAGCAGCGGCGGGAACGCCATGGTGAGCAGCAGGTGCTGCACCATGTGGGCGCTGAACAGGTAGGAGTCGGACAGGTCGTGCAGCGGCCCGTTGAGGGTGCCGAGCAGGACCAGCAGGGCGCCCGCGAACGCGACGACCTGCCGGGGCCGCGCGCGCAGGCCTCCCAAAAGCACGTAGAGCCCGCCCAGGACGGCGAGCCCCAGGGCGACGCTCGCGTGGACGTCCCAATGCTGCCAGGGTTGCGTCACACGCCGGCGCGCAGGCGCAGAGCTCCGAAGAAGATCAGCAGCAGGCCCGCCAGCACCGCCACGGCCAGCAGCAGCGGTCCGCCGAACACGAACGAGTAGACCTTGCTGTCGGTCTTCAGGTGCATGTAGAACATCACGACCAGCGCGAACTTCAGGGCCGAAAGCACGAGGAGCATGGGGACGAGCGCGGCCTGGAACGCGGGGACGTAAAAAATCCCGACCTCGATGATCGTTACGATCACGAGGATGGCGAAGACCCGCAGGTACGTGCCGACCGTCGGATGCGCCCGCCCTTCCATCACGTCCCTCCCGTCACTGGATCAGGTAGACCAGGGTGAAGATCACGATCCACACGACGTCCACGAAATGCCAGTAGAGCCCGGTAATCTCGACCGTCATGGCGTCGGGCATCCGCCCCCGCAGGGCCTGCACCCAGTGGGTCAGGAGCCAGATGGCGCCCACCGTCACGTGCGCCCCGTGGGTTCCCGTGAGCACGTAGAACGTGGCGCCGAAGAGGTTCGTGTCGATCTTCAGGCCCTCGTGCACGAACGAGCTGAACTCGTACACCTGGCCCGCGAGGAACAGCAGGCCGAGGAACGCCGTGCCGAACAGCCAGATCTTGGCCCACCGGGCGTCGCCGCGCTGCACGGCGGCCAGCGCCAGTACCATGACGAGGCTCGACGCCAGCAGGTCGAACGTGCTCACCGAGGTGAACGGGATGTTCAGGACGTCATGCGGGTACGGCCCGACGAGGTTCTTGCCCTTGTAGATGAGATAGGTGGAGATCAACGACCCGAACAGCAGGCACTCCGAGCCGATGAACGCCCAGAACGCCAGCTTGCGGCTGTCCAGTCCCATGCTCGTGCGGTGCGCGGCGGCGTGGCTGGAGGGGGGGCTCATGTCACAGCTCGAAGGGCTCGTAGGCCCAGCGGTAGAGGCCGAGCACGAGCACCGCGACCCCCACGAACACGAGCCACAGCTGGTGCGCGATGGCGCCCGTGGCCATGAGCGGCAGGCCCAGCGCGGTGATCAGGGGCCACCACGACCCGCCGGGCACGTGCACCGGCGCGGGCGGCCGGTCGGGCGGGTCCTGCATGGCCGCGTGGTATTCGGTACGCCAGCGCGGGAGCCGGCTTTCGACCGTCGGGATGACGGAGAAGTTGTAGACCGGCGGCGGGCAGGACATGCTCCACTCCAGGGTGGCGCCGCCCCAGGGGTCGTTCCCCGCCGGGGCACCCCGGCGGCGCGTGCGCCACACGTTGTACAGAAACACCAGGGTCGCGACGGCGATCGTGAACGCCCCCACCGTGGACACCAGGTTCAGGTCCGCCACGCCGAGCTCGGGGCCGTAGGTGTAGATGCGCCGCGGCATGCCGAGCAGGCCGACGAAATGCATCGGGAAGAACGCCAGGTTCATCCCGATGAACGTGAGCCAGAAATGCCACTTGCCGAGCGCCTCGGACAGCAGGCGCCCGGTCATCTTGGGCCACCAGTAGTACATGCCGGCGAACAGGCCGAAGATGGTGCCGCCGAACAGCACGTAGTGGATGTGCGCCACCACGTAATAGGTGTCGGTCTGCTGGAGGTCGGCCGGGGGCGAGGCGTGCGTGACCCCCGACAGCCCGCCGATGGTGAACATGGCGATGAAGCCGACGGCGAACAGCAGGGCGGCGGTGAAGCGGATGGAGCCGCCCCAGAGCGTGGCGAGCCAGTTGAAGATCTTGACGCCCGTCGGGATGGCGATGAGCATGGTGGAGGCCGCGAAGAACGAGTCCGCCACGGGCCCCAATCCCACCGCGAACATGTGGTGACTCCACACGCCCCACCCCATGAATCCGATGAGCACGCCGGAGTACACCACCACCGTGTAGCCGAACAGCGGCTTGCGCGAGAAGGTCGGCAGCACCTCGGACACGATCCCCATGGCCGGGAGAATCAGGATGTAGACCTCGGGGTGCCCGAACAGCCAGAACAGGTGCTGCCAGAGCACGGGGTCGCCGCCGCCCGCCGGCGTGTAGAAGCTCGTCCCGAAGAAGCGGTCGAACATCAGCAGCACCAGTGCGACCGTGATCACCGGGAACGCGGTGATCACGAGGAACTGGGTGACGAGCGTCATCCAGCTGAACACCGGGAGCCGCATCATCTTCATGCCCGGCGCCCGCATGTTGAGAATGGTGACGATGAAATTGAATCCGGCCGCGAGCGACGCGATCCCCAGGATCTGGAGCCCCAGCACCCAGAAGTCGATCGCGAGCCCCGGCGAGTACTGCTTGGAGGTGAGGTTGGCGTAGCCGAACCATCCGGCGTCGGGCGCCGCGCCGAACAGGAAGCTCGCGTTCATGAACAGGCCGCCCGCGAGGAACACCCAGTAGCTGAACGCGTTGAGCCGGGGGAACGCCACGTCGCGCGCGCCGATCTGGAGCGGCACGATGTAATTGAAGAACGCCGCGCTGAGCGGCATCAGCGCCAGGAACACCATGGTGGTCCCGTGCATCGTGAACAGCGCGTTGAACGTCTCGGCGTCCACCAGCGTGTTGCCGGGCCGGGCGAGCTGGGCGCGAATCACCAGCGCCTCGAGCCCGCCCGCCAGGAAGAACGCGAACGCCGTCCAGAAGTACAGCAGGCCGATCCGCTTGTGGTCGGTAGTGGTGAGCCAGCTCGCGACGCCGCGGGGCGCGCCGCTCATCGGAGACTCCGCAGATACGCCACGATGGCGTCACGGTCTTCGCGGGCCAGCACCATCGGGGGCATGAGCGCTCCGGGCTTCAGGGACGGCGCGTCCTCGATCCACTTCGCGAGGTTCTCGGGCGTGTTGTCGAACACGCCGGACGCGATGGTCGTCCGCGAGGCCACATGCGTGAGGTCGGGGCCGAGCACCCCGGCGGAGACGCCCCGCACCGTGTGGCACGCGATGCACGCGCTGCGGCTGAACGCCTGCCGTCCCCGCTCCTCGAGACTGCCCGCCGCCGGCGGCAGGGCGAGGCCCTGTTGGGCCGCGACCCACGCGGCGAACACCGATTCCGGCTCGACCATCACGCGCAGGCGCATGTTGGCGTGCGAGACGCCGCAGAACTCGGCGCACTGCCCCAGGGAGGTTCCCACGCTGTCGGCCGTGAACGCGAGGCGCGTCGTGCGGCCCGGGATCACATCCCGCTTCCCGCCGAGGCCGGGCGCCCAGAAGCTGTGGACCACGTCGGCGGAGGTCATCTCCAGCGCCACCGCCCGGCCCAGCGGCACGTGCAGCTCGTTGGCGGTGGTGATGCCCAGGTCGGGGTAGCGGAATTCCCACCACCACTGGTGGCCGACGA
>JBOHSV010000168.1:0-2810 GCA_050921735.1 Gemmatimonadales bacterium
GCGGACCACCGGGCGCCGCGCCGGCGCAGGCGGCGGCCACGACCAGTCCCGCCGCGAGCGCCACGAGGCGGCGCGTCACCCCCGACGCACGGTACACGACGGCCGGGCCTAGCGGCGCGGGGGGGCCGGGATCCCCAACCCCGTCGCATCGCCGGGCACGTCGAACACCCGCGCGATCTCGAGACTGCGGGTGTCGATGACGACGACCGTCGCGGTGCGCCCCGGGTCGCCGGCGGCGTGCGCCGAGTGCGTCGCGTGCGCGCCGCCCGCCGACGCCGTGACGTGACGGTTCGCGATGAACACGTAGCGCCCGTCGGGCGAGACCGCGCTGCCATACGGCTCCGCCAGGCCGGCGCCGCGAATCACCTTCGCCACGGTCCACCCCGCCGTCTCCACCACGGTCACGGTGTTGGCGCGGTAGTTGCCGAAGAACACATAGCGGCCGTCCGGCGTGAACACCGGGTCCCAGGGCGTCGCGCCCACCTCCACGCTCGCCCGCAGCCGCGGGGCGGCGGGGTCGGTGATGTCGAACGCGAGCAGGCGCCCGGACAGCTCGGTGGTGGCGACGAGGATCGGCGCCACCGGCGACACGGCGAACTGCACGAAGGCGTGGGGCGGGCCGTCGACGGCGGTGAGCCCGACGGTCTGCGCGTCGAGCGCCACGCTCGCGATGCGGTTTTCCGCCAGGCTCCCCACGTAGGCGTAGGCGCCGGCGGGCCCCACGGCGACCGCGTGGGGACGCGGGAACAGCACTTCGACTTCCTCGATGCTCATGTCCGAGCGCCGGATGAGCCCCACGCGCGGCCGCGGGTTGACGGCGGTCATCGAGCGGGTGACGACCAGCACGTCCCGTGTGGGATCGAGCGCCAGCATGCCCGCCTGCGCGAACGGCGCCTGGCCCACGAGCCGGTTGGCGCGGTCGAACTTCAGCACGCGGTTCTCCCCGATCAGCGAGACGTACCAGAACGATCCGTCGGGCTCGACCGCGATGTGGTGGGGCCGGGCCGCCGGCGCGAATCCCAGATCGGTGAGATCGACGGTATCGACGGGCACGAGCCGCTGGGCATCGATCACGGTGATGGCCGCCGCGTCCTGGTTGGCGACGTACAGGCGCGCGCCGCCCCGGCCGGACTGAGCCGGGGCGGCGACGGCCAGCGCGAGGGCGAGGGCGAGGTGGCGCCTCAGGGGACCGGCCGCTCCTGCCGCTTCACCACGAACACCCCCTCCTGGCCGCTCGTGACGACGACGATCCCGCTCGGGAAGAACGGGTAGTTGCTCCAGGAGCCGCCGAAGCTCGGTTCATCCTCGCCCCACGGCACCGTGTCGAAGTGGCCCGCGGGCCTGGGGCTCGTGGGGTCGGTGATATCGAGAATCCGGAGCCCGCTGAGGTAGTTCGACTGATACACCAGGTTGCCGCGAATGTAGAGGTTGTGGTCGCTCGCGTGATTCTCCGAGAGGTACTCCTTCGCCAGCACGGGATCGTCCAGATCCGACACGTCCCAGATGAGGGTCCGGGTCCCGGGCACCGTGCCCGCCAGCTCGTCGCCCTCGTCGTCCATGAAGAAGTACCGCTGGTCTTCCGTGAGCCAGCCCTGGTGCGCATAGCCGACGTTGGGGTATTCCGCGCGGGCGAGCGCGACGGGCTTCGCTTTGTCGCTCACGTCGGCGATGGCGAGCGCGGTCTCATTCGCGCCGAAGCAAATCTCCTTGCCCCGGTGCTCGGCGTCCGGGCCACGGTACGTGACGCACTGGGCGTCGTGGGTGTAGCCCGTCTTGCGCCGCCCCGTGGCGGGATCCGCGAAGCATCCCGCGAAGGTCGGGCGCCCGGGATCGCGGATGTCGATCATGTGCAGCCCCCCACCGCAGGTTTCGCCGCCCATCGAGCTGCCGACCGAGTAGGCGAATCCCGTCGCCTCGTTGATCACGATATTGTGCGCGCTGTGGATCCGGTCGTAGTGCGCCGCCTCCGTGAACGTCACCGGAGGGTTCCGGACGGCGCGGAGCCGGCGCAGGTCGAACACCTGCATCCCGTGCGGGCCGGCGCCGTCCGAGACGATGAAGGCGTGATCCTTGTAGATCTTGATGTCGCGCCAGGTGGCGGGGCGCGCGCCGGGCGTGAGCGGGAGCGCTCCGAGGTACACCGGCCGGGTCGGCTCGGTGACGTCCACGAACGCGGTCGCATCCATCCGCCCCACCAGCGCGTATTCCCGGCCCGTCTCGGGATCGGTCCAGCCCCACAGGTCGTTCAGCCGGATACCACGCCGGCCGCCGAGCGCCTGGACCGGGAGGAACGACAGCAGGTCCACGTCCCCGCACCGGAAGATCGCGGCCGCGCCGTCGGTGCAACGCACCTGGCCGCCGGTAACGGCGGCGAGGGGCTCGCTCTCACTGAACAGGCGGCTGGTCCGGCGCCACTCGCCGGTGCGCCCGTCGCGCTCGAAGATCAGGGCGACGCCCTCGCCGAAATCGGCCCCGGTCACGCCCACCACGGCGATGTCGCCCCGCGCGACGACCGGCGCCCCGAAGCGGTCGCGGCTCTGCAGGGACGAGTCGGCGAGCTTCACCGCTCCCCACCACTCCCCCGCGGCGTCGCGCCGCAGCCGGTAGACCGCCCCGGCGAATGCGGCGGCGCCGGGTGCGCCCACCCACAGCTCCGGCCCCACGAACTCCAGCGCCGCCCCGAACGCGGTGCCCCGGCTGCCGTCGAACGCCGCGAGGCGCCCGCGATCGGTCCACTGGCCGGTGGCGGAGTCCGGGGCGAACACGAAGACGGCGCCTGCCTCCCCGAAGCCCGGCGCGCCCACGTAGGC
>JBOHSV010000169.1:0-2217 GCA_050921735.1 Gemmatimonadales bacterium
GTGTAGAGCAGCGCGGCGGCGCCCGTGACGCCGGCCCCCGCGATGCCGAACTGGTAGGCCACCTCGAACAGCGCGACCAGCGCCCCGCCCGCCAGGCCCACCACGTGGAGGCCGAGGCGGTCGATGCGAAACAGGTCGCGGCGGAACAGCGCGCCGTAGGCGGCGAGCGCGGCGATGCCCAGCAGCACGCGCCAGAAGCCGATACCGACGAGCGCCGCTCCTTCGGCGTAGAGCGCCGTGGACAACGGTCCAGTGGTGCCCCACAGCGCCCCCGCGGCGAGCGCGAAGAGATACCCCGCGAGTCGCGTCGTTCGGCCCGCGGCGGGCTGTGCTGCGATGGTCATCGGCTGTCGCTCATGTTCGCGAGTAAACTCGCGCCTCGGCCCTGCCCGTGAACGGGCGAAAACCAATGCGGCTCCAGCCGTAGGGCCGAGCCGCGGCTTGAGCCGCGACTACCGGAGTGCCGCTAGCCGTGGCAGGTTGAGCCGCGCCACTACGCCCGCGTGGTCGGAGGGCCACAGCCCCGAGCGCGTCCGGTCGGCGGGATGGGGGAACCTGCCGCCCGCTCCGGCGACTGTCAAACCGCCGCCTCGAGCGTGGCGCCCGCGATATAGATCGCGAGCGACGCGGCGAGGGACGCGAGAAAAGGGTACGGGAGCCCGATCGCCAGTCCGGCGCCGTAGGCCGCCACGCCGCCCACCATGGTGGCCGTGGCGGTCTTCGCGCCGCCGATGGTGGTGAACAGCCCGAACGCCACGGTGACGAGCGCGCCCGCGCCGCCGAACGCGGAGGCCTGCTCGACCAGCGCGAACACGCCGTCCGCGTGCAGGGCCAGCCCGTAGGCCGCGAGGCCGAAGACCAGCACGCCCGCCCGGGCGATGCGGACCTTGAGCCGCTCGTCCGGGGTGCGCAGCAGCGGCACGATGACGTTGTGCGACAGCAGCCCGGACGACACCAGCAACGTGCTGTCCACGGTCGAGAGAATCGCGGAGATGAGGCCGCCGGCGAACAGCGCGTAGAGCAGGGTGGGGAGCAGCTCGCGCGCCACGGCGGGGAGCAGCTGCTCCGGGTCCGCGAGGCCGGGAACGAGCCGCACTCCCACCAGCCCGATGAAGACCGGGATCACGCCGACCGCGAGGTACAGTCCTCCGGCGGTGAGGGCCGAGCGCCGGGCGACCTCGGGGGAGCGCGTGGCGATGATGCGGGCCACCAGCTCGGTGGCGATGACGGAGCCGCACACGGGGATGGCCCACGCCTCGAGCACCGCCAGCGGGGAGGCGCCGCCGCTGCCCGCCAGCCGGATCTGGTCCGACGCGGCGACGGCGACCGCGGCGCCCTGCACGCCGCCGAGCGCGTGCAGCACCGCCCCCAGGAGGACGACGAGGCCCAGCACCAGGACGGCCCCCTGGATGAAGTCGGTGATCGCGTCCACCAGGAGGCCGCCGAACACGGTGTAGAGAATGGTGAAGCCCGCCGCCAGCGCGACGGCCGCCTCGACCTCCAGGGTCGAGCCGCTCGCGAGCACGTGGCCGAACGCCCGCACCTGCGCCGCGGCCCAGAGGATGGAGCTGGGGATGAGGATCGTGGCCGCGACGCGCTCGGTCGTCGGGGAGTACCGCGTGCGGAACAGATCGGCGAGGGTGGTCAGGCGGCGGCGCCACAGCGGCACGGCGAAGACGAGCCCCATCAGGATGAGGCACAGGCCGTACCCGAACGGCTCGGCGGACGCAAGCGAGACACCGTCGCGCACCACGGTGCCCGCGGAGCCCACGATGGTCTCCGCGCCGAACCACGTGGCGAAGAGCGAGAAGATCGCGAGCGGATAGCCGAGCCGGCGGCCGGCGACGAGGTAGTCGTCCTCGGTCTTGATACGCCGCGAGGCCCACACGCCGATCCCGAACTGCACGAGCATGTAGGCGAGCACGGCGGCCAGCGCCGTGGTCAACGGAAGGCCTCAACCGGAACGATGCGCCGGGTCACGCCGACTAAAGATAAGCCGTCAGGCGCTGGCCATCACCCGTCAGCAGTGCGTCCGGAGACCCACCCAACAGCACCAGTTCTCGGCAACGAGATGCCCGGTCAGCGCGACGAGCACGAGCACGCACAGGCCGGCCGCCGCCAGAGGTGCCTCCGGTGAGGCGTGAGCGACGTCGCTCAGCGCGGGCTAGGAGTTCGGCAGGGCGGCGCGGCGGCGACCGCCCGCAGCTCGGGCTCGCG
>JBOHSV010000170.1:0-2684 GCA_050921735.1 Gemmatimonadales bacterium
GTGCGCGGCCCGCGCACGCCCGGGCCGCCGACGTCGCCCGGCGCGCCCGGCGGTGGGCCGATCTGGATCTGGAGCTTGAGCCAGCGCTCGGTGAACGTGGTCTCGATGTCGTGCATGAGGCCCTTGAACATCTCGAAGGCCTCCTGCTTGTACTCGATCAGGGGGTCGCGCTGGCCCCACGCGCGATAGGTGATGGCCGCGCGCAGCTGGTCGAGGTCGTACAGGTGGTCCTTCCACTTCTCGTCGATGACGCCGAGCATGATCTGCGACAGCGCCTGCGCGCCGATGTCGGGGGGGGCCCCGTAGCGCTCCGACAGCTCCTTGAAGTAGTCGAGCTTGGCCTGGAACGCGCCGTGCCCCGCCGCCTGGGCGGCCGCGACGAGGTCGGCCCGTCCCTTGATGGCGGCCCGCCGGCCGTCGTCCAGCGAGAGCAGGAACTTCTGGAGGAACTCGGTCTCGATGCGCTGCCAGTCCCAGGCGAGCGGCTCTTCCTGCTCCGCCACCGTCAGCTCGGCCAGGCGCTCGGTGGCGGCCTCGACCATCCGCACGGCTTCGGCCTTGAGCTCCTCGCCCCCCTCGAGCGCGAACAGCCGCAGGGAGTAGATGACTTCCCGCTGCTGGTTCATGACGTCGTCGTACTCGAGCAGGCGCTTGCGCTGCTGGAAGTTCTGCAGCTCCACCCGTTTCTGGGCCTGGCCGATGGCGCTGGTCACCCACGGGTGGGTGATGACCTCGCCTTCTTCGGCGCCGCTGCGGTCCATCCAGCGCGCGATCCGGTCCGACCCGAAGAGGCGCATCAGGTCGTCTTCCAGGGACAGGAAGAACACGCTCTGCCCGGGGTCGCCCTGCCGGCCCGAGCGGCCGCGCAGCTGCCGGTCGATGCGCCGCGATTCATGGCGCTCGGTGCCGACGATCACGAGCCCGCACGGCGGGTCGTCGTCGCAACCCAGTTCCCGGATCTTGTCGGCCGTGAGGTCGGGCCGCTCCAGCACCTGGCCGAACGCCGGCTCGCCGCGGGACCGGATGCCGCACACGCGGCACTGCTTGACGCCCGGGCCGAGCTTGATGTCGGTGCCGCGCCCCGCCATGTTGGTCGCGATCGTGATCGCCCCGGGCTGGCCGGCCTGGGCCACGATCTCGGCCTCGCGCTGGTGGAATTTCGCGTTCAGCACCTCGTGCGTCAGGCCGCGGCGCTTGAGCATGCGCGACAGCGTCTCGGACACCTCCACGCTCACGGTCCCGACCAGGACCGGCAGGCCGCGCTGGTGCTGGCGCTCGACTTCCTCCGCGACCGCGTTGTACTTCTCGCGCCGCGTCTTGTAGATCAGGTCGTGCTTGTCCACCCGGCGCACGGGGCGGTTGGTGGGGATCACCATGACCTCGAGCCCGTAGATCTGGTAGAACTCGGTCTCCTCGGTCTCGGCCGTGCCCGTCATGCCGGCGAGCTTCTCGTACATCCGGAAGTAGTTCTGGATCGTGATCGTGGCGAAGGTCTGCGTCTCTTCGCGCACCGCCACGCCTTCCTTCGCCTCCACGGCCTGGTGCAGGCCGTCGGACCAGCGCCGGCCGGGCATGAGGCGCCCCGTGAACTCGTCCACGATGAATACCTGGCCGTCCTGCACGACGTATTCGACGTCCTTCTCGTACAGCGCGTGCGCCTGGAGCAGCTTGTGGATGATGTGGAGCGTCTCGCTCCGCAGCGCGTAGTCCGCCTCCACCTGGCGCCGCCGCTCGAGCTTCTCCTGCGGCGTCAGCGCCTCGTCGTGCTCGATGTCGTGCACCGCCTGCGAGATGTCGGGCACCACGAACAGCGTCGGGTCGTCGGGCGACATCGCCTCCACGCCCCGGTCGGTGAGGTGCACCGAGTGCCCCCGCTCGTCCATCACGAAGTACAGCTCGTCCTCGATCCGCCGCATCTTCTGCTCGCGAGCGGGCAGCTTGCGGTCCGCCAGGCGATCGAGCTCGACGCGCTGGACCAGGCTCTTGACGCCTTCTGCGTTCAGCAGCTTGAGCAGCTTCTTGTTCTTCGGCGTGCCGAGCTGGGCCTGAAACAGCTTGAGGGCGCCCTCGTAGCGCGTCTCCTCGTCGTCGAGCAGCGGCTCCGCGTCGGCCACCAGCTCGTTCGCCACGGCCGTCTGCTGGCGCACGAGCTGGAGCACCTGCGTGTTGAACTGCGCGTACTTCTCGTCCGATTCCGCGCCCACCGGCCCCGAGATGATCAGCGGCGTGCGCGCCTCGTCGATCAGGATCGAGTCCACCTCGTCGATGATGGCGTAGACGTGGCCCCGCTGGACCCGGTCCTCCAGGCGGAACACCATGTTGTCGCGCAGGTAGTCGAACCCGAACTCGTTGTTGGTGCCGTAGGTGATATCGGCGAGGTACGCCGCGCGGCGCTCGGGTGAGGACGGCTCGGTATCGTCGAGGCAGGCGACGGTGAGGCCGAGGTACTGGAACACGTGCCCCATCCACTGCGAGTCGCGCCGGGCCAGATAGTTGTTGACCGTGACCAGGTGCGCACCGCGGCCGGCCAGTGCATTGAGATAGAGCGGCAAGGTGGCCACCAGCGTCTTGCCTTCGCCGGTGGCCATCTCGACAATCTTCCCCTGGTGCAGCACGACGCCGCCGATGAGCTGGACGTCGTATGGGACCTTGTCCCACACCATATCGTGTCCGGTTACCTGCAC
>JBOHSV010000171.1:0-6109 GCA_050921735.1 Gemmatimonadales bacterium
CTCCAGCTCTTTCTCGAGGAGAGCGACGAGGCTCCGGGCGAGCCGGGGCTGGGCCTGCTGGCGGGGCGGGTGGGGCGGTTCCGCACCGATCTCCCGGTACCGCACGTGGGGTGGGCGCGCGTTCGCCTCACGTCGCCGGGCGGCGGTCACGCGGTGCTGCGCCGCGCCTGCGGCGACGGGGAGGCGTTCTTCTATCACGTGCACAGCTACCGGCCGGAAGGGGTGCCTCCGCCCGCCGCGCTGGGCGAGGCCGACTACGGCGGCGCCTTCGCGACCATCGTGGGACGGGACAACGTGCTCGGCGTGCAGTTCCACCCGGAGAAGTCGCAGGCGGCGGGGGTGGCGCTGCTGGGCGCGTTTGCGGAGTGGCGGCCGTGACCGGCGTCCGCGTGCGCTTCGTGGACACCTACGTCCTGCGGAGTGCGGGCGACGGGCTCGAGGTGCTGGTGCTGCGCCGCGGCGCCGCGGGGCGCTGTCCCGAGTCGTGGGAGACCGTGCACGGGACGATCGAGCCCGGCGAGACCCCGGTACAAGCGTCGCTGCGTGAGCTGCGGGAGGAGACCGGCCTGGTTCCCACGCGATTGTACAACGTGAGCCGGGTGGAGCTGTTCTACCGGCACCAGCAGGACGAAGTCGCGCTGATCCCGGTGTTCGCGGCGCTGGTGGGTGAGGACGCCGAGGCGAAGCTCTCGCCGGAGCACGACCGGGCGGAGTGGTTGCCCGCGGCGGCGGCCGCGGCGCGGTTTGCCTGGCCGCGGGAACGGCGGGCGCTGGAGGACATCGTGCGCCTCATCGGCGCGGGGGGGGCCGGAGACGGGGGGTTGCTGGACGACGTTCTGCGCGTATGCTAGCACGGAGGCTGATTCCGTGCCTGGACGTGGCGGGGGGGCGCGTGGTGAAGGGCGTGCGGTTCGAGGGGCTGCGGGACGCCGGAGACCCGGTGGCGCAGGCCGCCCGGTACGACGCGCAGGGCGCGGATGAGCTCGTGCTGCTCGACATCGCGGCCAGCCACGAGGCGCGCGGTACCCTGCTGGACCTGGTGGCCCGCGTGGCGGACGCGCTGTTCATTCCGTTCACCGTGGGAGGCGGCATCCGGAGCGTAGAGGAGGCGACGGCGGTGCTCCGCGCTGGCGCCGACAAGGTCACCGTCAACACCGCGGCGGTACGCGACCCGGCGCTCGTCACGCGGCTGGCGGGCCGGATCGGCCGGCAGTGTGTGGTCGTGGCAGTCGATGCCAAAGCTCGTCCGGCCGACGGGAAACGTGCAACGGGAAACGTGCAACGTGGGGCGGGGCGGTGGGAGGTCATGGTGCGGGGCGGACGGGAGTCCACCGGGCTCGATGCGGTGGATTGGGCGGCGCAGGTGGAGGAACTCGGAGCGGGGGAGATCCTGCTGACTTCCGTCGACGCGGACGGCACCCAGGGCGGCTACGATCTCCCGCTGACCCGCGCGGTGGCGGCGGCGGTCCGCAGCCCGGTCATCGCGTCGGGCGGCGCCGGGCGGCTGGAGCACCTGGCCGCGGCGCTCGACGCCGGCGCGCACGGCGTGCTCGCCGCCACCCTGTTCCACGATCGCGGCACCACCGTGCCCGAGGCCCGCGCGTACCTCGCGGCGCGGGGCTATCCGGTGAGGCCGTGAATCCGCTGTACCGCCGGATCTATCGGGTGGTGCGCCGCATCCCGGCGGGCCGGGTGACCACCTACGGCGGGATCGCGCGGCTGGCGGGACAGCCGGGCGCGGCGCGCACCGTCGGCTGGGCACTCTCGGCCCTGCCCGCCGACAGCGACATCCCCTGGTGGCGCGTGATCAACGCGGCGGGCCGCATCTCCCTCGGGACCAAGCGCCACGCGGCCGTGCTGCAGCGGGCGCTGCTGCTGCGCGAGGGCGTGAAGTTCACAGGCGGCGAGGTGGACCTCGAGCTCCACGGCTGGCCCGCCGAGGCCTACGACAGCGCCGGCGTCCACAGGCGCGCGGCTTCGTCCCGCAAGAGGCGGAGGTTGAAGGGCTTGCGCACGTAGCGCAGCCCCAGGCACCCAGACGCGCAGTACAGGCACTGCGCGTCTGGGCGTCTGAGCGTCCGTTCTGTTAGTAGGTGTACCGCACCCCGAACTGCATCTGCCACCGGGAGCCGTACGTCCCGAAGTCGATCAACCGGTCGCGCCAGAACTCGTCCATGTCCTGAATGCCGGGCTCCTCGTCGTTGCCCGCGAAGCTCACGAACCGGAACGTGTAGATCGGGGTGAGGTCGTCCGCCGCCACGAACCGCTCGAACCGCAGGAGGTCGACGGTGCGGAACCCCGGATTGTACCGCAGGCCCCACTCGGAGTTGAGCAGATTCGTGAGGTTGAAGATGTCCAGCGTCAACTCCAGCGTATTGCGATGCCCCCCGACGTTCGCGAACAGCTCCTGCGCGACCTTCAGGTCGATGACGTTCTCGAACGGCGTGCGCTGCGCGTTGCGCCCAGCGTAGCCACCGCGGCGGCCGTCGAGGTAGTCGTTCGCGGCGATGAACGCCTCGAGCGCGGCCTGTTGCTGCGCCGCGGTGTAGGTGTCGCCACCGCTCGTGAAATCTCTGAACGTGAGGTCGGCGGCGCTCCGCGGGATGAACGCCAGCGGCTGCGTCCCGGAGCCTTCGCCAGTGAAGCCGAAGTTGTTGCCGATGATGAACGAGTACGGGCGCCCCGACTCCCCGGTGTAGACGGCGGTGACCGTCGTGCGGAGGTTGCGCAGGAACTCCTTGCGGAAGTCGACCACGGCCAGCACTCGGTGACCGATGGACCAGTCGGACCGGGCCGACTCCAGGAAGTTGAGGCCGTTCACGTTCTCGTTGAATCGGAACGTCGACGAGATCTGGTCCGACGTGGCGTCGTTCAGCGAGTAGGAGTCGCCGAACGTATAGGACAGGCGCACGTCGAGCGCGTCGTCCAGAAACGTGCGCCCGAGACTCGCCGTGATGTCGTAGGCGTAGCCCACGCCGGTCGAGCCCACCTTGTAGATCCCGTTGCCGTACCGCGCGTCGATCAGCGTCGCGTTCACGTCGAAGCTGTTGAAGAAGGTATTGTAGCCGTAATTGTACACCGGACGGTTATCCGGTCCGGCGAGGTTGTCGTTCTGCGGCCGGTAGTTGACGTTCTGAATGATGATGTTGGAGAGATTCTTCGTGTACTGCCCCTCGAGCGTGGTCCGCCAGCCGCCCGGCAGCTCCGCGTCCACGCCGAGACTCGTCCGCAGCACTCGGGGGTAGCGGAAGTCCTCCGTGAAGATGTCCAGCTCCCCCGACGGGAGGTCGGGCAAACCGAAGTCGGCGGCCTCGAGCCCGTTGGTGGCGTCGGGAATGAACGGCGCGGGGCAATCGGCGGGCCCGGGACAGCGCGGCGAGCCGGCCGGCAGCACGGTCTCGGTCACGAAGCCGGTGGTGACGCCGTTGTTCGTGTACATGGCCCCGGGATACACGAACGGCACGCGGCCGTTGAACACGCCGATCCCGCCGCGCAGCCGGACCGTGCGGTCCGGCTTCAGGTCGTAGCTGAACCCGAGACGCGGGGCGATGTACGGCAGCGCGCTGGGCGTCTTCCCCGGTGTCGCGCCCTCGAGGTCGTACCCCGCCGCTTCGATGTCCGCGATCGTGGTCGTGAACACGTCGTCCGAGAACCGGGGCGTGGTCGTGATCTTCGGGATGTCCACCCTGACCCCGAGTGTCACGCGGAGGCGCTCGGTCGCCTGGAACTCATCCTGCGCGTAGAACCCAAGCTGGTACGCCTTGAACGCCGCCGCCGCACTGGACGCGTCGCCCAGCTGGTTGTCCACCAGCGAGTACCCGCGGTCGAAGTCCTCGGGCTCCACGAACGGGACCGGCCCGCCAAGCGTCGCCTCGAGGTTCTGGCAATAGGTGGACGATCCGTTGCCCGCCGCGCATACCGACTGGAGGAAGTCGTCCACGCTGGCGTACACGTACTGTCCGAAGTTTTGCCGGATGAACAGGTTGAAGATGTCGTAGTACTCGAAGTGCACGCCCGCCGTGAACGTGTGGCGGTCGCGGAAGATGTTCAGGTTGTTCGTGAGCGAGAAGATGTCCTGGTTCAGGATGTTCCCGGTCGAGAACGGCTCGGCGCCGAGGAAGAAGCTGCCCGAGCCGTCCTCGATCTCGACCGAGGGAAACGGATCTCCGGCGAAGCCACGGTCGTCCCGCACGAACGTCGCGCCGAACAGGAGCCGGTTGGTCATGGAGGAGCCGAACCTGCTGTGCAGCTCGACGGCGCTCGAGTTCGTCGTGTTCGGGAACACCTCGCGGTTGTTCACAAAGTTGACCGAGCTGCCGCTAGTGCCGAACGCGTCCTCGTTGTCCGACTGCGAGTAGCTGTGCCGCGCGGACAGGCGGTGCCGCTCGTTGATGCTCCAATCCAGCTTGACCAGCAGCTTGTTGTCGTCGAGCGACGACGCCTGATCCCGGAAGTCGCCGGCATCGTACCCCAGCTCCTGCTGCACGACGGCCCTGATCGAGTCCGCCGCCGCCGATGGGTCACCGTCCACGGCCGAGCTGCCGCGGTAGAGCGTGGACAGAAACCGCCGCGGCGTCTCGGAACGGAACAGCTCGCCGTTGATGAAGAAGAACGCCTTGTTCCGCACGAGCGGCCCACCCAAGCGGAAGCCGTAGCGCGACGCCGTGAAGTCCGGCAGCGGCCCGCGCGGGTTGCTTTCGTCGAACAGGAATCCCGGCCCCGGCGTGTCGCCCGCCAACGCCTCATTGCGCAGCTGGTAGTACACGGACCCCGTGAGCTCGTTGGTGCCGCTGCGGGTGATCGCGTTGATCGCCCCGCCGGTGAACCCGCTCTGCGTCACGTCGTAGGGTGAGATGGCGATCTGGAGCTGCTCCAGCGCGTCGAAGCTGATGGGCGATGCGCCGGTCTGGCCGCCGTTCGTGCCCTGGGCCGAGAGGCCGAACACGTCGTTGTTCACCACACCGTCGATGTACAGCCCGTTGTATTCGGCGTTCTGGCCGGAGATCGAGATCGCGGCGCCGTCGTCGTCCTCGTTGGACACGAAGGCCTGCGGCGTGAAGCGCGCGAGGTCGACGATCTCGCGGTTGAGTGTGGGCGACTGCCGAATGAGCGCCTCCGTGATCGCCGTCTGGACGCCCCCGGAGACGTTCGGGCCGGGGCGTTCGCCGGTCACCTCCCGGGCCGCGAGCGCGACGGCGGCCTGTGCGAGGCTGAAATCCACGGCCCGCGTGTCGCCAAGCGCCAGGGTGAGATTCTCGACGGTCTCCTGCCGGTAGCCGATGAGCTGCACCACGACGCGGTACGGGCCACCGGGCCGCAGCCCGCGCAGCTGGTACCGCCCCTGGTCCGAGGTCACGGTGACGCCGCTCCAGCCCGTCGCCGCGTTCGTGACGGTAACCCGGGCACCGGCGAGTGGCTGACTGTCGGCGTCCGTCACGCGGCCCGTGACCGCCGACGTCGTGATTCCTTGGGCCGCAAGCGACGGCGCCGACAACGTGAGACAGAGCACCGCGGCGAGTGCGGTGCCGGCGAAGCGAACGATGCTTGGCATGGGTAACACACCTCCGATTCGGACCGAGGGTCGGTGTGGTCCGGCTGGGAAAGTGCAAACGTGTCCGCTGGGCCCCGGACCGTCAAGCCCTCTGGGTAACGCGCACGTCACGACGGACGCAAGCCTACGACAGCTGCGGCGCCCACAGCCGCGCGGCTTCGTCCCGCAGGAGGCGGAGGTTGAAGGGCTTGCGCAAGTAGCGCAGTCCCAGGCGCCGCAGGGTCTCCTCGCTGCTGCGGCGCACGTCTCCCGTGGCCACGAGCAGGCGTCCCTTGAGCGCCGGATGCCGCTCCAGCAAATCTTCGACGAACAGCCGTCCCTGCCCCGTCACCCGGCCGTCTACGATCACGAGGTCGAAAGATCGCGCCGACAGCAGGTCCAAGGCATGGTGCGTGTTGCGCGCGACGTCCACCGCGTGCCCTTCGCGACCGAAGAACGCCTTGACCAGGCGACCCACCGCCGGGTCGTCGTCCACCAGGAGAATGGCGCGCGGCGTGGCCGGCGGGGCCGTGGGCGTGGCCGGCTCCCCGCCCGACGGGCGCCGCCGCGGCGCATCCT
>JBOHSV010000172.1:0-2093 GCA_050921735.1 Gemmatimonadales bacterium
GTTCACCGCATCGCCCATGACCGCGCGGGTGCCCGGCCGGGCGGTGTTGACCTGCTCGATCCACCCGCCGGGATCCGGGAGCCGCGGCAGGGTGAAGCGGCGCGACCGCCCGCCGGCGTTGAGCAGCAGGAGGATGGTGTCGCCGCCCGCCAGCCGGCCGCGCTCGTCGCGTTCGTCCGTGGCGCTGGCGTGCACCAGCATCCCGAGCGCGTGCCCGCCCGCGGCCCGCCAGTCGTCGGCCGCCATCTCGCGCCCGTCCGGGTGCAGCCAGGTGACGTCCTTGACGCCCGATGGGCCCACGGCCTGGCCGCGGAAGAAGTGGCGGCGGCGGAGCACCGGATTCTCGCGCCGCACGGCCAGCACGAGCCGAGCGAAGCGCAGCAGCTCGCGCTCGCCGTTCCCGAGCTCCCAGTCGATCCAGGTGACCGCGCTGTCCTGGCAGTAGGCGTTGTTGTTCCCGCCCTGGGTGCGGCCGAGCTCGTCACCGTGCGACAGCATCGGCACGCCCTGGGAGAACGCGAGCGTGGCCAGGAGGTTGCGCCGCAGCCGGTCCCGGATGCGGGTGACGCGGAGATCCTCGCTGGGCCCCTCGACCCCCCAGTTCCGGCTGAAGTTGTGGTCGGTCCCGTCGCCGTTGTCGTGCGGGTTGGCCTCGTTGTGCTTGCGCTCGTAGCTCACCAGGTCGCGCAGCGTGAATCCGTCATGACACGTGACGAAGTTCACGCCGGCGAACGGCCCGCGGCCCGCGGCGTCGAACAGATCGCTGGATCCGGACAGGCGGGACGCGAGCTCCGGCAGCTGCCCCCCATCGCCACGCCAGAACCGCCGGACGCAGTCCCGGTAGCGCCCGTTCCACTCGGCCCACCCCGGGGGGAACCGGCCGAGCTGGTGCCCGTCGGGCCCGAGATCCCACGGCTCCGCGATGAGCTTCACGCGCGACAGCACGGGGTCCTGCCGCACGACCTCGAAGAACCGGGCGTGCGCGCTGAACGCCTCCGGCTCCCGGGCGAGCACCGGCGCCAGATCGAAGCGGAACCCGTCCACGTGCATATCGGTCACCCAATGCCGCAGGCTGTCGAGCACCAGCTGCAGGGCCCGCGGGTGGAGGATGTTGAGCGTGTTCCCGGTGCCGGTGAAGTCCACGTAGTAACGCGGGTTGTCGGGCTGGAGCCGGTAGTACGCCGCATTGTCGATGCCACGGAGCGACAGTGTGGGGCCGAGGTGGTTGCCTTCGCCCGTGTGGTTGTACACCACGTCCAGCACGACTTCAAGCCCGGCCCGGTGCAGCCGCTTCACCATGGTCTTGAACTCCGATACTTGCTGGCCCCGCGCACCCGTGGCGTAGCGGACGTCGGGGGCGAAGAACCCGATCGTGTTGTACCCCCAGTAGTTCGTGAGGCCGCGCTCCACGAGCAGCCGCTCCGCCACGTAGTGCTGGATCGGCAGCAGCTCGACCGTGGTGACACCGAGGGCGCGCAGGTGCTCGATCACCGGATCCGACGCGAGGCCGAGATAGGTGCCCCGCTCGTGGGGCGGCACGTCGGGGTGCCGCATCGTCAGGCCGCGGACGTGACACTCGTAGATCACCGTGCGGCTCCACGGCACGCACGGCGGGCGGTCGTCGCCCCACACGAAGCTGGGGTCCACGACCAGCGCCTTGGGGACCCCACCCGCACTGTCGCGTCCGTCGGGCGCGAGATCCTCCGCCGGGTCGCCGATCGCGTAGCCGTGCAGCTCGTCCCGCCAGCGGATGGTGCCGCTGATCGCGCGCGCGTACGGATCGAGCAGCAGCTTGGCGGGGTTGAACCGGTGCCCCTCGGTCGGCGCATACGGGCCGTGGACGCGATACCCGTAGCACTGCCCGGGCCGCACGTCCGGCAGGTACGCGTGCCACACGTGTTCACTCTTCTCGGTCAGGCGAATGCGCTCGGCCTCGGCGGCGGCCTCGGGGTGCTCGAACAGGCACAGCTCGACGGCGGTGGCGTGCTGGGAAAAGATCGCGAAGTTGGTCCCCTCGCCGTCCCAGGTGGCGCCCAGCGGTGCCGGGACCCCGGGCCACAGCCGCATCAGGCCGCCTGCCGCCGGCCCGCGGC
>JBOHSV010000173.1:0-2819 GCA_050921735.1 Gemmatimonadales bacterium
CCCTTCGGCCGCGAGCTCACGGGCTCGGTCGGCCAGCGTCTGCGCATTGACGTCAGCGATGACCAGGCGCGCGCCGGCCCGGCCGAGGGCGAGCGCCACCGCGTGCCCGATCTGGCCCGCGCGCCCCACCCCGGTGACCAGCGCCACCTTCCCCTGAAAGTCAGGCACCGTCGCCCACCGCCGCCACGATCTCGTCCACCGGCGGCGCTCCGCGGCGCGCGAAGGCCACCGTCCCGTCGCGTTTCACCACGTACACCGTCCGGACGATCCCACGGCCGTCGTCCTTGAGCGCGCGGTATGCCCGGGCGATGGCCCGGTCGGGGTCCGACAGGAGCGGGAACCCGAAGCCGAACTTCTCGACATACCGCCAATGGGCGTCCGCCCCGGCGGGGTTGACCCCCAGCGGCTGGATGCCGGCCCGTCGGAACCGCTCGATCTCATCGCGCACGGCGGAGAGCTGGCGGTTTCAGCCGGGAGTATTGTTCCCCGGATAGAACACCAGGGCGACGTGCGTCCCGGTCAACAGGTCCGCGAGCGCGTAGGTCTTCCCGTCCGACGCCTCGGCCTTGAATGCCGGTGCCTGCGATCCGATCTCCAGCGGCTCGCTCATATCACGGTTCCGTTAGACGGTTCTGTTCGACGCTTTCGTTCGACGCTCTTCGAGTTTCTCCAACCATTCCATGGGGACTGCGAACCCGCCGAGCGGGGCGTGGTCGCCGCCAAACTCCGCCTCGCCGTGCCAGTCCGACCCACCGCTCACCGCCAGCCCCAGCCGCCCGGCCAGCCGCAGCAGGCGCTGCTCCGTGGCTGGGCCGTGGCTCGGATGCCGCACCTCGACGCCGTCGAGTCCGAGGTCCTGGAACCGGCGGATCTGCCCCTCGCTGCCGCGCTCGCCCAGGTGCGCTGCCACGGTCAGCCCGCCCACGGCATGCACCAGGGTCGCGACGTCCTCGAGGGACGGCAGGGGCTTCTCCACGAACGCGGGCCGGCCCCGGCCGATCCAGCGGTCGAAGGCCTCGCCGATGTCGGCGCTGAACCCCGCCTCGACCAGCGCGCGGGCGACGTGCGGACGGCCGAGGGCCCCACCGGCCGCATGCCGCTCGACGGCGGCGAACTCCAGCGCGACGCCGGCGCGCTGCAGGCGCGCCACCATCCGCTCGCCGCGCCGCCGCCGCGCGGCCCGCGTGTCGGTGAGGAACGCGTCGAGCCGCGCGTCGCCCGGGGGCAGGAAGTACCCGAGCAGGTGCAGCTCGCCCCATGGCGCCTGCACGCTGAACTCGCACCCCGACACGATGCGGACGCCCCGCGCGGCGCCCTCGCGCTCGGCCTCGGGGAGACCCGCGATGGTGTCGTGATCGGTGAGCGCGATGGCAGCCAGCCCCGCCGCCGCCGCGCGGCGGACCACCTCGGCCGGCGCAAACTCGCCGTCCGACGCCGTCGAGTGAACGTGCAGGTCAGCGCGTGCCGTAGGCGCTTTCCGGCGCCGTCCACGCGGGCTGTGACTGGCGGAACAGGTCCCCGAGCTGGCGGTCCGAAAGCTCGAGCAGGGAGGCGTCGTGGAACCGCGACCCCACCGGCGAGTAGCGCGCGTAGCGGCGCCGCCGATCGGGACCCGTCCCCTTCTCGAACACGAGCCCGAACTCGTCGCGCGCGTACACCGTCATGCGCCCGGAAGGAAACACGTCCCAGGCCTCCCCGTCCACGACGATGCGGCGCCGCGCCATCGTCACGCCTCCGTCGGCGCCTCGAGCGACACCTCGGTCCACAGCTCCCAGGCGTCCGGCGCGTAGGTGGCGAGGCTCTGCAGGCGCTTCTCCAGCTTGATCTCCTCGGGCAGGCGCGACGCCTGGGCGCGGTGCGACATCTCCGTCGGGCTTTCGGAGAACTCGATGAACAGCCGCGGGTCCTTGGCGTGGCGGAACACCCAGATCCGCTGGCCCCGCGCTTCCGCCAACGGCACGAGCTCCCGCAGCGTGGCCAGGTAGTCGGCCTCGTCAGGCCCCGCCACGCGCACGCGCGAAGCGGTCAGCACCTTGGGCATGGCTATACCGCTCCTTCCGGAAACTGCTCGAGCATCCGCTTGACGTCGGCCAGAAACCGATCCGCGTCGGCCCCGTCCACGATCCGGTGATCGTAGGACATCGACACCAGGCCGAGGGTGCGCACCGCGATCGTGTCGGTGCCGTCGGGCAGCGCCACGACCTTGGGCCGCTTCTCGATCGTCCCCACGCCGAGGATCGCCACCTGCGGCTGGTTGATGATGGGCACCCCCACGTAGGATCCGAACACCCCGGGGTTGGTGATGCTGAAGGTCCCGCGCTGCACCTCGTCGGGTGACAGCCGCTTGGTCCGCGCCCGCTCGCCCAGATCGTTGATCGCCCGCGCGATGCCCGCGAGCGACAGCTCGTCGGCGTGCTGGATCACCGGCACGATCAAGCCCCAGTCGAGCGCCACCGCGATCCCGATGTTCACGTCGCGCCGGTAGATGATGGTGTCGCCCGACACCGCCGCGTTGACGACCGGATGCTTCTTAAGGCTATCGGCGCACGCTGTGACGATGAACGCGAGAAACGTGAGGTTGGTCCCGCGCTCGGCGGAGACCGCCTTGTGCCGCCTCCGCAGCTCGGCCACCCGCGTGAAGTCCACTTCGAAGAAGCTCGTCACGTGCGCCGACGTCCGCCGCGACAGGATCATGTGGTCGGCCGTGATCTTGCGGATCCGCGACATCGGCTCCACGCGGTCGCCCGGCCATGGCTCCACGGCCGGATGCTCCAGGGGCCCTCGCGCCGCCGGCACCGCCGGCACCGCCGGCACCGCGC
>JBOHSV010000174.1:0-3137 GCA_050921735.1 Gemmatimonadales bacterium
GCGCCACCCCGTCCGCGCGCGCGCCCAGCGCGGCCACGAGCGTGCCCGCGGCGCCGAAGCCAAGCATGGCGACGCCGATGGCCAGGTAGGCGAAGTGGTGGAACTGCTCGATGGCGAACACGCGCACGAGCACGATCTCGAACGCGAGCGTCGCCGCGGAGAGGAGGGCGACGGCGGTCGCCCGGACGAGCCGGGGCCCCGGCGTCAGCGCAGCCCCGAGACCAGCGGCACGAACCGGACGGGCAGGAGCTGGCGGGTGCGCACGCGGCCCCGCGCCCCCTTCTCCACGAGGATCAGGTACTGGACGCCGTACACGCTCCCCACGGGGATCACCATGCGCCCGCCCGGCTTCAGCTGGGCCACCAGCGCCGGCGGGATGTAGCCCGCCGCGGCCGTCACGATGATGGCGTCGAACGGCGCCGCCTCGGGCCAACCCGAGTGGCCGTCGCCGTGGCGCACGTCGACGGTCTCATACCCGAGGCGCGCGAGACGCGCCCGGGCCTCGTCCGCCAGGGCGCCGATGATCTCGATCGATCGCACCCGGCAGCCGGCCTCGGCGAGGACCGCCGCCTGGTATCCCGATCCGGTGCCGACCTCGAGCACGGTCAGGCCGGGTCGCGGGCCCAACAGCTCGGTCATGTACGCGACGACGTACGGCTGGGAGATGGTCTGGCCGTAGCCGATGGGCAGGGGATGGTCACCGTACGCCTCGTCGAGGTAGCGCGGCGGCACGAACTCGTGGCGCGGCACGGTGCGCATGGCGCGGAGCGTGACGGTATCGGCGACGCCCTGCGCCGCGACGTAGCGCTCCACCAGCTCGAGGCGCCGGGCGTGGAAGCGATCGGCCGTGACCTGGGCGGGGGCGGGGGCGGTCGCGGAGCCGGCGATCGCCGCCACCGCGATCAGGGGAAGATGCCCAGCTCCTCGTAGCATACCGCGATCTTGTCGATGGCGTTGACGAAGGCGGCCGTGCGCAGGTCGATCTTCCCGTCGCGCAGGCGGCTCTCCCGGAGCTGGCGGTAGGCCTGCACCATGGTTTCTTCCAGGCCGGAGTTGACCAGATCCTCCTCGCCCGCGCCGCGCGCCGCGGTGGCCAGGTCTTCGGGGCGGAACCGCTTGTCGGTCACCTGTTCGACCGCCCCCAGCAGGCGCCGGTTGGACTCCTCTTCGAACCGCTTCTCCATACGGCCGAACCGGACGTGGGACAGGTTCTTGAGCCACTCGAAGTAGGACACCGTCACGCCGCCCGCGTTCAGGTACAGGTCGGGGAGGACCATCACCCCGCGGGCGGCGAGTTGCTGGTCCGCCTCGTCGGTGGTGGGACCGTTGGCCGCCTCGGCCACGATCTTGGCCCGCAGCTGGCCGACGTTGTGCATCGTGATCTGCTTCTCCAGCGCCGCCGGGACGAGGATGTCGCAGTCGAGCTCAAGCGCCGCGGCGCTGTGCGGCAGGTTCCCGGCCCCCGGAAAATCGAGGATGGACTTCGTGTCCCGCCGGTGGGCCATCACCTGCTCCAGGTCGAGGCCCTGCTCGCACGCGATCGCGCCCTCGTACTCGGCCAGGCCGACGAGCACCGCACCCGCCTCCTGGAAGTACTTCGCCGCGTGGTAGCCCACGTTGCCGAGTCCCTGCACCACGACGCGCTTCCCCTCGAGACCCGGTGAGAGGCCCAGCGGCTTCATGTCTTCTTTGTACGAGCACGCCTCGCGCACGCCGTACACCACGCCGCGCCCCGTGGCCTCGAGCCGCCCGCGGATGCCGCCCAGGGACACGGGTTTGGCGGTGACGCAGGCCAGCGCGTTCAGCTCGCCGCCCGTCAGCGTGGCGTAGGTGTCGGCGATCCAGGCCATCTCGCGGGGCCCGGTCCCGTAGTCCGGGGCCGGCACGTCCACGCCGGGGCCGATGAAGTTCTTCTGCTTCAACTCGAACGTGTAGCGCCGCGTGAGCCGTTCCAGCTCGGCGTCGGAGTACTTGTGGCGGGCCACGCGCACGCCGCCCTTGGCGCCGCCGAACGGCACGTCCACGATGGCGCACTTGTAGCTCATCAGCGCCGCCAGCGCCATCACCTCGTCCTCGCTCACCGCCATGCTGTAGCGGATGCCGCCTTTGGTGGGCAGCTTGTGGTGCGAGTGCTCCGCCCGCCACGCGTAGATCACCTCGATGGTGCCGTCGTCCTTCTTCAGAGGGAAGCTGATCTGGTAGACGCTCTTGCAGTGGCGGATCTGCTGGAGGAGGGTCGGGTCGTGGCGCGTTAGCGCCGCCGCGCGGTCGAACGCGCGGTTGACCTGCTCGAAAAAGCTCTGTTCGCCGCTCATGGTCTTCGATTCTACCCTTCCCGGCGCGCCTCGCCACCCGCGTCGGCCGCGGCGCCACCTCCCTCCACCACACGCTCCACCCGCTCCCGCACGCGCCCCGCGTGCCGCTCGCTCTCGGCGTATTGCTTCCCGGCGTTGGCGAGGTGGGTCCCCACCTTCTCGAAGCTGGCCCAGAACGCATCGAACTGCTGGCGCAGGGTCCCGAGCTCGCCCAGCAGCTCGCGGGCCCGCGCCTCCACCCGCATCCCCTTGAGGCCGTGCAGGATCACGAGCAGATAGGCGTAGAACGTATGCGGCGAGACGGGAATCACGCGTCGGCGCATGGCGTGCGCCAGCACGCCGTCGGCGTCGGTGCCCCGGGCGATGGCCTCGTGATACACGTTCTCCGCCGGGACGTACATCAGCGCGAACTCGTAGGTCCCCTCGTCGGGCCGGATGTACTTGTCCGCGATCTCGTCGATCCGCGCCCGGAGCGAGCGCTCGAACACCCGGCGCTCGCGCTCGGCCCCGTCGCCCGAGGCCGCCAGCATGCGGCGGCACGCTTCGAGCGGGAACTTGGCGTCCACCGGCACGATGCGATCGCCCAGCCGGACGACCGCGTCCACCCGCTCCCCGGAGCGAAAGGTGTGCTGCATCTCGTACGCACCCGGGATCACCTGATGCAGCAGCTGCTCGAGCCAGACCTCGCCCAGCGTGCCGCGCAGCTTGGGCACGCGCAGCAGGTCCTGGACGTCGGCCACGGTCTCGCCCACGTCGCGCAGGTGGCGCGTGGCTTCGCTCAAGTGGCCCAGCCGCTCGCGCAGGTCGGCGAGCACCGGGAGC
>JBOHSV010000175.1:0-1530 GCA_050921735.1 Gemmatimonadales bacterium
TTGTCCCCGGCGCCGAGCTCCAGCCACGTCACCACCCCGCCCCCCGCCCGCGGCTCGACGACGCGGGCGCCGTGGGTCATCCGGCGCCAGGCGCCGTCCGGCTCCCAGCGGTACAGATCGCTGCGCACGCGCCAGCGATCCGTGAAATCGAGCTGGGCCACGAGCAGGGTGTCCCCCGTCCAGTCGAGCGCCACGCCGCCGTTCACCCGGCGACTCCGGAGCGGGGCGAGCGTGGTCCCGTCGGCCACCACGAGTCGCGGCGCGCCCCGACCGTCGTGCCGCACCCAGGCCACGCGGCGCCCGTCGGCGGACGCGGCGGGGGCGGGGTCCGCCCACAACTCCCGCAACATCACCTCCGGTTCGGGCGCGCCGGCCGCGGCGACCGCGGCGGCGCGAACGGCCTCGCGCCAGGTGGAGTCGAGATCGGCCGTTGCGCCGACGCGCCGCAGCTGGCGTCCCACGCGAAACGGGATGGTCTGTTTCGCCGTCGCCTCGACGAACCGCGGCACCACGGAATCGCCGGCGCCGCGCGCGACGGCGTCGAACAGCGTGCTGCCGTATGCGTACGGCGTGTGCCCGTCGGGCCAGCGGGTGAAGAACAGCGCGTCCCACGGCGACCGGGCCGTCCCGCCGGCCACGTCCGCGCCCAGCAACTGGGCGTGGTAGGCGCCGCCCAGGCGTCCCGCCGTGGTGAACCGGGACTCGTAGTACGTGGCGATCCCTTCGGTGACCCAGCTCGGCTGGTACACGTTGGGGAACAGTCCGGGGGCGCGACCGAAGACGGACTGCAGGACGCCCCAGAAGCCGCGGGCGCGGTCGAGATGGAACACGTGGGCCAGCTCGTGGACGGTGACGAGCCGGAGCCAGTCGTCGTGGTGCTGGAGTGCCGGCTCGGTGGTGGGCGGGGTGAGGAACAGGGTGAGCCGATTGGAGGGCACGACCGTGGCGAACCCGTTCGCGACGTCCGCATCGTCGGCCAGCGTGACCTCCACGGGGCCGCGCGGCGCATGCAGCTCGGCCGCGAGCAGCCGGTAGGCGCGCTCGGCCTCGCGTGCGGCCTCGTACGCGGCCGCGCGGTACGCCGGCCGAAAGTGCACGCGGAAATGCGCCGTGTGGAGCGTGCGCCACTCGCCGGACGGATCCACGAACTGCGCCGCGAGCGCCCGCGGCAGCGCGAGCGCCGCGGCGACGACCAAACAGGCGCCCCGCATGCGGTGCGAAGCTAGCATCGGCCCTTTCGACCCGTCAATTTGCCCAATAGATTGGCGTACCTTAACTTCTGCGCCCTGTGACGAGGCCCCTCCCGTGAGTCTCTGCGCATTCTGTGGCCGCGACAACGAGCCCGGTGCGCAGTTTTGCATGGACTGCGGAAAGCCGCTGAGCAAGGCGGCCGCCCTGGAGCGCGCCGCCCGGGCCGTGTCGGGTCAGGTGGACGCCGCGTCCGGCCCCCCGGGATCCCCCCGCCCCTCCCCCATCTCATCCGCGGCCGGGCGGCCCGTGCGCGCCACCGCCGGTGCCGCGGAGCCCGCG
>JBOHSV010000176.1:0-1841 GCA_050921735.1 Gemmatimonadales bacterium
GGATAGTGCCGGCCCTACGGAAGGTTGCACGCCGCGGTGCCGCGGGGCCTCCGCCGGCCGGTTAGATTCAGACCGCGCATGACCTACGCCCTCTGGACCAGCGCCGGCCTCGGCCTGTTGCTCGGCCTGCGCCACGCGTTCGAGCCCGATCACCTGGCCGCGGTCTCGACCCTCGCCACCCGGCAGCACCGCCTGTGGGACGGGGCCGCGTTGGGCCTGGCCTGGGGCGCGGGCCACTCGGTCTCCGTGGGGGCGGTGGCCCTCGTGGTGGCCGCCACCGGCCTGTCGCTCCCCGACTCGCTCTCCGCCGCGGCCGAGCTCGGCGTGGCCGCCATCCTGGTCTTGCTGGGGGTGCCGGTGGTGTGGCGCTACGCGCGCGGCCGCTGGCACATGCACGCGCACACGCACGACGGCGACGCGCACCTGCACCTTCACAGCCACGCGGCAAGCCCCTCGCACGCGCACCGGCACGCGCGCTGGGACCGCCGGCGCTCGCTCGGGCTGGGGCTCGCGCACGGGCTGGCCGGGAGCGCCGCGATCGTCGTGTTGCTGGTGGCGAGCGCGCCGACGCCGGGGCAGCGCGTCGCGTACCTCGCCGCCTTCGCGACCGGCACCATCGCGGGGATGCTCGCCGTCTCGCTCGCCCTCGTCGCCGTCGTTCGGACCGCGTCGCACCGCGGCGCGCACTGGGCGGCGGCGCTGCACGTGGGCGCGGCCGCCGCGAGCGTCGCTGCGGGACTCGCGCTCAGCATTCGGACAGTGAACGGATGGCAGTAGTCAGACGGACAGCACTGGCAACGACTAGGCGGACAGACGGCCAGTGAGGTTACGGTGCGAAGGCTGCAGGACCACCTGTCACCGACCACTCTGTTGCCCAACTGTCCGTCTGTCCACCTAGCCGTTGCCGTTCCCGTCTCCTGCACCCTGTACCCCGTCCGTCTGAAGGTTTTCTCCCTCACCCGCTGCGATCACCGCCGCGCCGGTGAGGTGGCCCGCCACGTTCGTCATGGTGCGGAACATGTCCGGGATGCGGTCGAGCCCGATCAGCAGGCTGAGCCCCGTGAGCGGCAAGCCGGTCTGCACGAACGCCGGCGCCAGGCTCACCACGCTGGCCGCCGGCACCGACGCCACGGTGAGCGACGCCAGGAACACGGCGAGCCCGGCCTGCAGGACCTCCACGAAGCCGAAGGTGACGCCGTACAGCTGGGCCGCGAACAGCACCGCCACCGCCTGGTAGAGCGCGCTCCCCGCGCGGTTCAGGCTCGCCCCCAGCGGCAGCACGAACCCCGACACGCCGCGTGACATCTTGAGGTCGTGCTCCGCCGCCTCGAGCATGGTGGGCAGGGTGGCGAGGGACGACGTGGTGGAGAATCCCATGGCGAGCGACGGCAGCGCGGCGCGCAGGAAGCGCCGCGGCCCGACGCGCGCCACCAGGGCGGCGGCCGGCACGTACACGGCGCCGATGAACAGCAGGCACCCGAGGATCACGGCCGCGAGGAACAGCGCGATGGTCTTGAGGATGGCCACGCCCAGCTGCGCCACCACGGGGGCCACGAGCGCGAAGATCCCGACCGGCGCGAGATACAGCACCCATCCCACGATGCGGATGAGCGCCTGGGTGGCGCCGTCGGCCAGCTCGGTGAGCGTGCGGCGCTTCGCCTCGGGCAGCGTGGCGGCGGCCACGGCGAAGATCGTGACGAACACGATCAGCGGGAGCAGGTTTCCGTCGGCGGCCGCGCGCACGGGGTTGGCGGGGACGAGCTCGACCAGGAACCGCGCGCCGCCCGAGGCCTCGGCCGCGCCGGCCGGCACGGCCGCCGTGTCCGCCGTCAGGCGCAGGG
>JBOHSV010000177.1:0-4560 GCA_050921735.1 Gemmatimonadales bacterium
CGCGAACACCTCCCCGACCCGGGCAAGCCCGCGCGTCAGGCGGTCCACAGCCTGGGGCGTCGCCCCCTTCTGTGGCGCGAACAGAGGCGCCGCACTGTCGGGGCCCACGAGGGGCGTCGTCACGTCGGCCAGGGCCACGACGCTGGCGTCCAGCGCCCACCCGCTTCCCACCCTCGCGAGGTCGGCCAGCGCTCCACCCCCCGCCGGCAGCGGAGCGTCGTCGGCCCCGTAGAACTGCCAGCCGAGGGCGCGCGCCGCGCCCGTGCCGGCATCTACCGTCGCCGAGCCGCCCAACCCCACGACGACCGTCCGGGCCCCCCGCTCCACCGCCTCCCAGATCAGCTCGCCTACCCCGCGCGTGGTCGTGCGCAGCGGGTCGCGGTCAGTCAGCGGCACCAGCGCCAACCCACAGGCCGCGCTGCTCTCCAGAATCGCGGTCTGGGGATCGAGCCACCCGAGCTCGGCCACGACCGGCTCTCCCAGGGGGTCGGTCACGCGCACCGTCTCGCGCAGAGCGTCGGGGGCCAGGACCACATCGAGCAGGCCGTCCCCACCGTCCGCCACCGGACACGCCAGGATCTGGGCCTCGGGCAGCGCCCGCCTGACGCCCGCAGCGAGCGCGTCAGCAGCCTGTCGCGGGCTGAGCGTTTCCTTGAACGCCGCCGGTGCGACCAGAATCTTCATTTGTTTCGCACTTCGATTGCAAAATACCAGAAAAATTGCATAATACGGTTGCCATGTAGACGTATTTCACTCGTTATCTGCCACTAGTGATGCATGTTACAGCGCGGGCACTGTTCTTGCTATAAAAGCTCCCCAGAGCATCTCTGTTAGGGGCAAACCGTCGGCGACGGCGGGGCGCAAAGCAAAGGGGTCTCCGGCCACAACGAGACAGCCCGGCTGCCAGAGGTCGATGGCGCGCCCCGGACCCGAAAATCGCTCGGTCCACATCGGGTTCTAGGGCGCACGATGTCGGGCCGGCGATCACCCCCCAGGGGAAACCCTGGGGGGTTGTGTTTCCGGCACCAGCACCAGCGTGTCGATCGCACGAATCTTTGCCACGTCGAGCGGCAACACCCACAACTCGCCCCGCAGCCAGCGCTCGGTCTGGTCCCGATAATGTCGCGACAGGGGGTGCCCCGACTGACCTGTCGGCAGGATGAAGCCGCCACCACCATCCACGTCACCCAGGTCCACCACGTGGCGCATTGAGGGGCCGTAGCTGCTCACGAACGGCGGCTCGTCCGCGGTCGACGTGGCGTTGTTCACCGTGTAGTTGCTCCCGGCAGCGGGAACCGGCCCGATCCGGAAGCCCAGCAGCCGCCCCAGGAGCGGGATGGCCGCCAGGGGATGGTGCATGACGAGCTGGTGCACGTCGCCCCAGGGCGCCGCCCGCGGCCCCACCAGTGCCTGTTGCATCGCCCGGCGCGCGAGGGTGTCCAGGGTTTCGCGCTCCGGTGTCCGCACATCGTCGAACCATTCGCTCTCGCCCACGCGGAGCCAACGATCCAGGGACCCCGCCGGGCGGTATTCTCCCGACTGGTCCTCGTAGGTCAGGCGCCGGAGGTTGCGTTGCCAGCTCCAGAATACGGTTGGCTCGACGGCGTCGGCCGTCATGGCCCCGTCCCACACCCGCAGACGATCAGCCAGATCCGCCCGTCCGGCCGCCAGGGCCGCCCGGGCGGCCAGCCCGCCGTGCGCCCGCGCGAAACCGTCAACGACGTCCAGCTGGTGACGCGATACTGACGTCGTGGTGGCGGCGGTGTCGGCCTGCACCAGCTCCGCGATCCGTCGCGCCCGGAACGGCAGATCGTAGTGCCGCGAGATGAAATGCGGATACTCTCGGGGCGCCAGCCGGTTGTTGGCCGTCACGATCCACCCCGCCGGCGGGTCGCGCCAGTGCGGCAGCTCGTGCCGCTCGAGGTAGCGCACCCAGCGACGCCCTCCGGTCCACCCCGGCGCGGGGAGCGGACCCGGCCCGCCGCGCCGCACGGGCACCCGTCCCGCCAGCCAATACGCGATCGTCCCCGCCGCATCGGCGTACACCACGTTCTGCTGGGGCGAGCGGAACGCGGCGAGCGCCGCATCGAACGATCGCCAGTCCTCCGCCCGGGCCATGCCCAGCAGGGCCGCCAGCTCGTCGGCCCCGGGGTCCTGGGCGGTCCACCGCAGGGCCAGCGCCCGATGCGCGCCGGGGTCCCAGGCGCCCGAGACGAGCGGCCCGTTCGCCGTGCGGCGCCGCTGGTACGCCACGGGGTCCGCGCCCTTGACCCTCAGGGTCTCGGCCACGACTTCGACGGCCGCCCAGCCCGACGCCGTGCGGTAGCGGGCCGAATCGGGGGTCAGCTGCTCGACGACGTAGTCCACGTCATCCACCATCGCGTTCGTGAACCCCCACGCCACGCGGCGGGTGTGGCCCAGCACGATCACCGGAATCCCGGGCATGGTGCTGCCCACGACCTCGTACCCAGGCGCGTGCGCGCCCACGAGGTACCAGATGGACGGCGCCCGCAGGGTCAGGTGGGGGTCGTTGGCCAGGATCGGGCGGCCCGAGGCGGTGCGACGGCCGGCGAGGACCCACGAATTGGATCCGAAGGCCGTGCCGCCCCCGCCCCCCATCGTGTCGGGCAGCAGGTCGCGGGCGCGCTCGATCCCGAGCCGGGCCGCGACCGCGGCCAGCTCCAGCTCGTCCCCGGTGGTCCGCAGGTCCCAGGCCTGGAGCACTCCTATTTCCAGGCTGTGCAGCGGAGTCCACGGTTCCGGGGCGTGGCCCAGGAGCCGGAACTCGAGCGTGCGGGGGCCCCGGCGCAGCCAGGCATTCACGCCGGCGGCGTAGGCCGCCGCCACCCGCCGCGTCTCCCCCCCCGCGGCGTCCAGGCGCGCACGGGCAAGGCGGGCGATTTCCAGCTGCCGCAAGGCGCGGTCGGTGGCGATGGTTCGCTCCCCGAACAGCTCGCCGAGCCGTCCCTCGGCGGCATGACGGAGCAGGTCCATCTGCCACATGCGATCGCGCGCGTGCAGGTAGCCCAGCGCGGCGAAGAAGTCAGGAGCGCGGGCGACGCGCACGTGCGGCACCGCCAGCGAATCCCACACCACGATCACCGAGTCGGCGAGCCCGGCCAGCGGTTCGCGCCCGCCCAGCGGTGGCAAGCTCGACAGCAGCCACAGGCGACCGACGCCGAAGAGCGTGATCGCGATCACGCCGGCGACCGCCGCGACCGTGACCGCGCGCTTCACGCGGCCCCCGGGTGGCCGGTCACGTCACTTCGATGATCTGATCGCGGCGCGTCCCCACGCTCACATAGCGGATGGGCGCGTGCGCCAGGTCCTGGAGCCGGTCGAGGTAGGCCCGGGCGGCGGGCGGCAGGTCCGCCAGGCGGCGCACGTCGCGCAACGACCGGTTCCATCCCGGGAGGGTCTCGTAGACGGGCTGGACGCGGTCGATGCGCTCGAGGTCGGCGGGCATGCTGTCGACCGGCTCGCCGTCCAGCCGGTAACCCACCCCCACCGGGATGTCGGGGAACGAATCGAGCACGTCGAGCTTGGTGACGGCGAGGCCGGTGAGGCCGTTCACGCGCACGGCGTAGCGCACCACGACGGCGTCGAACCAGCCGCACCGGCGGGGCCGGCCCGTGGTGGCGCCGAACTCCCCCCCGAGCTTCCGGATCTTGGCAGCCAGCTCCGGCGGGGCCTCGGTGGGCAGGGGGCCGTTGCCGACCCGGGTCGTGTAGGCCTTGACCACGCCGAGGACGGCATCGATGGCGGTGGGCCCGATGCCCGCCCCCACCGCCGCGCCGCCGGCGGTGGTGTTGGACGACGTCACGTAGGGATAGGTGCCGTGGTCCACGTCGAGCAAGGCGCCCTGGGCGCCCTCGAGCAACACCGACTCGCCGCGGGCCAGCGCCTCGTACACCACGCGGCCCGCGTCGACCGTGAGGGGGAGCAGGCGTGGCGCCAGTCGGGCCAGCAGGGCGGCGTGCTCCGCGGGGTCCGCGCGCTCCGGCGCGCCCAGCAGCTGCAGCATGGCGTTGGCGTGCGCCACCCGCTCGCGCGCCAGCTGCTGCGCCCGGTCGAGGTGACGCAGGTCCCCCACCCGAATGCCGCGGCGCCCGTACTTGTCCTCGTAGGTCGGGCCGATGCCCCGACCGGTGGTGCCGATCTTCTCGCGCTGCTCGCGGGCGCGATCGAGCAGCTTGTGGTATGGCAGCGTCAGGTGCGCGCGGTCCGAGACGTACAGCTTGTTCTCGATCCGCACGCCGCGCTTCGCCAGCGTGTCGAGCTCGGTGAACAGCGTCTCCGGATCGAGCACCACGCCGTTCCCCACCACGCACACCGCGCCCTGGAGCACGCCCGAGGGGATCTGGTGCAGCACGAAGGCGTCGGCGCCCGTGTCCACCGTGTGACCGGCGTTGGCGCCGCCCTGGTAGCGGACCACGAGGTCGGCGCGCTCGGCGAGCACGTCGACGACCTTCCCCTTCCCTTCGTCGCCCCACTGGGCCCCGACGACCACGACGCAGTGGACCTTCGCTCCGAACACTAGGACCCTCCGAGGGAAGCGGC
>JBOHSV010000178.1:0-3130 GCA_050921735.1 Gemmatimonadales bacterium
GACGTTGACGAATGCGACGGCCTGCGTGTCGGCTGCGGCGGCGAGAGCGGCGAGAAGCAGGAAGCTGGTGATCATGGGGTTGACGGAGTTGAGGTCTCCCAAATCTAGCCCGCCGAGGGCTGGCGTACTACCGCGGGAGCGAGAGATTCAGTGTGGCCCTTTCCCTGGGAGGCAGGATGAAGAAAGACTGGAGCGCCTACGGCCCGCTGGCCCTGCGCCTCGTGATCGGCATCGGGTTCCTGTACCACGGGGTCCCCAAGCTGTTCACGGGTCAGGGTCACCAGATGTTCCAGGGAATGCTCGAGAGCATCGGGATTCCCGCCCCGGGTCTCATGTCGTGGGTGGTGGCGATCGTCGAGGTCGGCGGCGGGCTCGCGCTGCTCGCGGGCGCGTTCACCGCGATCGCGGGCAGCCTGCTCATCGTGAACATGCTGGTCGCGATGTTCATGGTGCATTGGCCCAACGGGTTCAGCTTCATCAACATCACCGGGATGACGGACGCCGGACCGACCTTCGGCATGCCGGGCATCGAGGTCAACCTGCTGTACATCGGCGGTCTCCTCGCCCTGGTGCTGGGCGGGCCCGGGCCCCTCTCGGTCGACGCGCGACGGGCGCGGCCGCCGGCGGCCGCCTACTGACGGCCGCGCGTCAGCGGCGTCTGATCGCGTACGTCAGCGTGGTGGTCACGAGCATGTCGTGGTTCTCGACTCCGGGCCGGGGCCGGCTGTTGTACTCGTTCAAGGCGTCGACCCGGACACCCAGCCCCTTGACGAGGCCCACGGTGGCGCTGGCGTTCGAGACGACGCGGTAGTCCGCGAAGTCGCCGGCATTGGGGGCCCAGTCGAGCCGCCACGCGAGCTCGACGGGCCCGAGCCGGCGGCGCAGGGCCGAGCCCGCGGTGAGAATCGCCGTGCGCGATGCCGAGTTCGTGAAGAACGCCTCGCGGCGCGCCCCGCCCTGGAGGTTGAACCGGACGTCTGCGGTCCCGGTCTGAATCGCCTGCCAGCCGAATCCCGCGGTGTAGGTGGATCGCAGCTCCAGGTCCTGGAACCGGTCGCGCTCCTGGCGCGTGGCCGCAGACAGGAAGAAGCGCGGACTCACGAACACGTCGGCCTGGAAGAGCGCGAACGCCTTCGACACCGTGGTCTGGAAGGCGCTGTCGCCGAGCGCGGTCTCCTCCCGGGTAACGCCCGCGGCGAGCGTCAGGCGGTCGCGGGGCGTCTGCCGGACGAGCTCGACACCGACGGTCACGCCGCGTGCACGCGAGTTTCCGCGCTTGTCCGAGAACCCCAGGTTCCCCGTGGCGGACCAGAAACGGTGCAGCGGCGTGAACAGGCCGAGCGGGACCGGCTCGAGCGCGCCAAGGTCGTCGGCGCGCCCCACCGCGGCGATGTCGGTGGGGCGCACGACGTGTGCGGCCCCGTCCGCCGGCCGGAGGACGGTCGAGTCGGCGCGGATCGCGACGCGTGCCGCGAGGATGGTGCCGTCGGCCAGGCGGACGCCGATCGGCTCCGGCGCGCCGAACGCCGCGATACGCGGCACGGGGATTCGGAGGTCGGTTCCCGCATAGGTGTAGACCCAGATGCCGTCCGCGACGCGCTTGAGCGTGCCGCTGAGCCGGTCGCCGTTCGCCAGCACGAGCTCCTGGAGGGCCTGCGCGGGAGCAGGGCGGGAGATGATGGCCGCCAGTGAGAAGGCGAGGAGTGCGTTGCGCCGCAGAGCGGATCTCATCGGCGCAAGAAAAGCAAACGTTCCAACCGGCGCAACGTGTGACGCCCGTGGCGCCGACGCCACGGGTGCGGGTCGATCAGCCCCGGTCGTCCGAGGGCGCGCCCTCCGTCAGCCACTCCCGAAACTCGCCCGACACCTGCGCGAGCAGCCACTCCGAGTGCAGCGAGGACGCCATCGCCCGCACCGGGCCGCTCGCCTCGGCCGCCTCGCAGCGCCGCATGAGCCAGGCCTCGAACTCGTCCGGATCGGGGTCTTCCCGCGCGGCCGACTCGAGCAGGTCGCGCTTCAGGGCCATCCCGATCGCGTCGGGCGTCGTGTCGCGCTTGCGCCGGCGCCGCCGGCCCTCGGACGCATCGAGCGCGGCCAGCAGCTGGCGGCAGAAGCGCGCCGGGCGCAATGGAGCGGACGGTTCGCTCACGCTCCCACCACGCGAATCGTGCCCGCCAGCGCCGCGGCCCCGGGGCGCCGGTAGTCCGCGTCCACGGCGGCGACGTCCAGCTCGACGGTCTCCAGGTCGCGCAGCCGGAGCTCGACCGGGTGCAGCGCCTGCAGGGTCGTGACCGTCTTGAGGTAGCCGCGACAGGTGGCGCACGTCTCGGCGCGCCGGGTCTCGCGCCCGTTCTCCGGGACGAGGGCGCCGAGCCGCTCGTGATCGCGCTCCCCGCAGTACGGACACGCCAGCCACGCGATCACCCAGTCTCCGGCGCAGCGGCCGCACCGCAGATGGCGCGAGCGGTCCAGGCCCCGCAGCTCGGCGAGCAGCGGCCACTCGCCGCAGATCGGACAGTACCCCTCGGCCCAGTTCGCCGGAACGAGCGCCCCAACGTCACGGGCGGCGGCGCACAGCAGCACTGGGATCGCGAACGCGGCGACGGTGCCCAGAGCCGCCGCGTCCACGCCGGCGCGCCCCGCGACTGCCGCCACCCGGTCACGGTCGTGAGACAAAACCGCCTCCAGCAGCGCGACCGCTTCGGCATCCGCAAGGTGGAGACCGGCGAGCGTCGGGGCCCCGGTGTCGGCGGAGGTGTAGGGAATCGCCGCTTCGGCGAGGCGGCTGACGAGCCGCGCGAGCTCTACGGAGTCCACGACCAGCGCCGCGCACCACAGCGCGGTGTGCCGCTCCGGGCGCGACGGGCTCGGCTGGGCGGCGAGGAGGACGGCCCGCGGGTCCCCTTCGAGCGCCCGCGCCGCCACCCGGAGCATCTCGTAGAACGCGCGCCACTCGGGGGTCCGGGCGGCGCGCTCGTCGATCAGGGCTTCCAGCTGTGCCCGAAGATCGGAGCCGGTCCGCTGCATGGGACGGGTTTCGTCACGCAAGGGGTGTCGTAGTAGGGACGCGCACCGTGGTGGAACTGGAGCACGGCGCCCCGGTTCCCGAGGTCGGCGCCGGGCCCGCGGC
>JBOHSV010000179.1:0-2629 GCA_050921735.1 Gemmatimonadales bacterium
AGATCCGCGAGGGCAGCGAACGGATCTACCTGGGCAGCCGCCTGCTGGCGCGCGGCGCGGACTACACCATCGACTACGCCTCGGGAGCGGTGACCTTCCTCCACCCCGACTCGCTGTTCCAGGGCGGGCCGGGCCAGGTGCGCGCGCAGTTCGAGGAGCGCGCCGCCTTCGCGGTCGCCCCGACCGCGATCTACGGCCTCGCCGCCCGCTACGACCTGGGGGCGCGCGGCCAGATCGACTTCACCGGCATGTTCCAGAACGAGCAGAGCGCGTTCACCCGCCCGCCCCTCGGGTTCGAGCCGTCCTCGAGCTTCATCGGCGGCGTGAGCACCCGGCTGCGCTTCGAGCCGGGGTGGCTCACGCGCGTCGTCCAGGCCCTGCCGGGCACCGGCAGCGACGCCCCTTCGTTCATCACGGTGGCGGCGGAGCTCGCGGTCTCGAAGCCCTTGCCCAACCGCTTCGGCCAGGCGTACGTGGAGGAGTTCGAAGGGGAGGCGGCGCGGTTCGTGCCGCTCGACGAGATGCGCTGGCACTGGGGCAGCCTGCCCTGCGGCGATCCGCGCCTGGCGTGCAGCGACGGCACCCGCGGCGCGGAGGGGTTCGGCGTTCTGGGCGCGTTCGACACCGCCGGCGCCGCGGCGCTCACGTGGCAGAACCTCCCGCTCGATGCGGGCGGGCGCCCGGTGCAGTTCTTCCCCCAGCAGATCGACCCCACCATCCGGCTGGCCGGTCAGGCGCAGGCCGCGGAGCGCGTGCTGTGGCTGACGCTGCATCCGGACACCGTGCTCGGCCTGGCCGACGCGCGGACCGGAGTGCCCAACTGGGCGCGGCCGGCGCGCGACGCGCCCCGCTGGCGCTCGCTCACGCTCACGCTCTCCGAGACCGGGATCGACCTGTCGCGCGTCGAGTTCCTCGAGTTCTGGGTGTGGGAAGACAACCACCGCACCGCCCGCGCCAACGGCGCCGGTATCCTGTTCGGCTTCGGCTCGGTGTTCGAGGACGCCGTCGCGTTCGAGCCCGAGGCGTTCCAGGTGCGGAGCGGCGACACCACGTACGTCGGCGCCCGCCTCGCGGGGCGGGGCCGGCTCGACACCGAACACGATCCCCTCACCCGCTCGTGGAACGCCGCGCTCAACGACGTCGGGACCCTCACCGACCTCGTGACCGACGGCATCGTGAACCTCGACACGGGCGAGCGCATCGACACCGCGTTCGCCCTGTGCAGCGCGAGCACCGGCGGCGTCCTCCGGCAGTACCCCCTCGGCGACCTGCGCGCCCGCTGCGGCCGGCACAACGGCGCGGCGGACGGCGAGGATCAGGACGGCGATTTCGTGCTGGACTCGCTCGCGGGCGTGCGGCTGCGGGAGGACTTCGTCCGCTACGCGTTCCCCATCGGCGACCCGCGCTACTTCGTGCGCGACGGCGGCATGGTGCCGGTGTCGGACAGCAGCGGGAACCCGGACGGCGCGTCGGGCTGGCGCCTGTACCGCATCCCGTTCCGCTCCGACAGCATCCACGTGGGGCGGCCCGGCCTGCGACAGGTGCAGGCCCTGCGCCTCACCGTCGTCGTGCCCGAAACCACGCCGGGCGCCCCGGACCCGCGGATCACCGTCGCCCTGGCGCGCGTGCGGCTCGTGGGGAGTACCTGGCTCAAGCGCGCCGACACGCCGATCCGCGGCATCGCGGGCGACCGCGGCACGGGGGTGGGCGAGGTGATCGCCTCCGTCATCAGCACCGAACACAGCGACCTGGGCTACACGTCGCCCCCCGGGGTGCGGGACGAGGCCGACCGGCGGGATGCGGGGCTGCAGCTCGGCACGACCCAGATCAACGAGCAGTCGCTCCGCCTGCTCGCGACCGGCCTCCAGACCGGCGAGCACGCCGAGGCGTTCCTGCGGTTCACCGCCGCCGGGGACAAGAACTTCCTGAAGTACCGCGAGCTCCGGGTGTGGGCCCGCGGACGGGGCCCGGGCTGGGACAACGGCGACCTGGAGTTCTACCTCAAGGTCGGCAAAGACCCCCACAACTTCTACCTGTACCGCGCCGCGGCCCGCACGACGTCGTGGGAACCCGAGGTGGTGGTCGCGTTCGAGCGCTGGCTCGCCGTGCGCGCCCGGCTGGAGCAGGCGTGGCTGCGGGGCGACACGGCCCAGATCTATCCCGGGTGCCCGGATACCACGCTGGTGCCGCACGACGGCAGCTATGTGCTGTGCGACGGGCCGTACGTGGTGCACGTGCGGGACCCCGGCACGGCGCCCCCGAACCTCGCGGCCGTGCAGGAGCTCGCGACGGGGATCTTCCGGGTCGCGGACAACGTGGTGGTGGCCCAGGCGGAGCTGTGGGTGGACGACATCCGGCTCGCCGGCATCGTGCAGGACGCGGGTCTGGCCGGCGCGCTCGACGTGCGCCTCGCGGCGGCGGACCTGGCCGACGTGACCCTGAGCCTGTTCCGCCGCGACGGCGACTTCCGGCAGCTGGGTGACGACCCGACCTACGTCACCGACAACGCGGCGACCGCCGCCGCCACCGTGCGGCTCGAGCGGTTCCTCCCCGACGCCTGGGGCCTCGCGGCGCCGCTCACCGTGCGGCACGGGGTCACGGCGAGCGAGCCGCAATACCTGAGCCGCAC
>JBOHSV010000180.1:0-1752 GCA_050921735.1 Gemmatimonadales bacterium
TGGATCATCAACATCGCCTCCTACGCTGGCAAGGCTGGCCTGGCGGGTTCGGGCGGCTACTCCGCGTCGAAGTTCGCCGTGGTGGGGTTGACGCAGACGCTTGCGGAGGAGGGCGCCCGGTTCGGGATCCGCGCCGCTGCCATCTGTCCGGCCTTCGTGAATACAGCGATACACGCGAGCAGGCCGCCGGTTGCGCCGGAGCGCATGATCCAGCCCTGCGACGTTGCCAGCGCCGTGTTGTTCCTGCTGGGGCTCTCCGAGCAGGCCAGCGTGAAAGAGGTCGTGATCGAGTTGGTGGGCGGTCTCTCAGGCGCCGCCAGAAACGCAAGCGACGCGGGGGGGGGATGCTGACGAGTGAGCAGAACCTCGGCTTCAGCAAGACGATTCGCCGTGCGCCTCAAGCCGATTGACAGCCCGGAGCTGCTCAAACTGGCGGTGCGGTGGCTGTCGCAAAAGGAGAATTACGACTGGCTGGACGTCGGAGATGCGCAGCCGATCACGCCCGCGTGGCTCAAGATCATGTCCCAACGCAAGAGCGATGTGATCCGAGTCTTTACTCCCGATGACGACGAGAAGCCCGTCGGGGTAGTTGCCCTCGCCAACATCCATCGCAGCTTCAAAACAGCCCTTGTCTGGGTGGTGGCGGGCGACAAGTCCTTCCGGGCCCGGGGATACGCCACCCAGGCGACGTCGGAGATGCTCACATATGGATTCGAGGTGCTAGGCCTCCACGCCATCCACGGGTGGGTCGTAGACGGGCACTCCTCCATCAAGATCATGCAGCGCCTTGGGTTCAAGTTGGTCGGCCGCCAACGCCAGTGTCACGTCATCGACGGCCGACCGTACGACCGCATCTGGATGGATATTCTGGCGTCCGAGCATAAGAGATTGTAAAGGCATCTCCTCCTTCACGCGCCGCCGGTCGATCTTGCCGTTGGCGTTGCGCGGCAGCTCGTCGTAGCCCCGCCAGCGCGACGGCAGCATGTAGGCGGGCAACAGCCTGGCGAGCTCGCGCCGCACGTCCAGGGGGGTCACGCGCGCCCCGGGCTGCGGGACGTAGGCGCAGCCGATCGCTACGCCCTCGAAGCCGTCGCTCGGCAGCGCGACCACGGCTGCCTCCCGCAGGTCCTTCAAGGTCAACAGGGCCGCCTCGATCTCGCCCAGCTCGATGCGGTAGCCGCGGCTCTTGATCTGGGTGTCGGCGCGGCCCACGAAGTACACGAGGCCGTCCGGCCCCACCTGCGCCAGGTCTCCCGTCCGGTAGATCCGCTCGGCCGGATCGCCGCCGCAGGGGTTCCGCAGGAAGGCGTCCCGCGTTTTCTCGGGATCCCGCCAGTAGCCGGGAGACACGCCCACGCCCCTGAGGTACAGATTGCCGATCTCGCCCGGGGCCACGGGTCGCAGGTTCTCGTCCAGGACGAGCAGGTCTTCCCCGGCGCACGGCCGGCCGATCGGGATGGCCGCGAGATCGTCATCGGGGCACCGCTCCACGGTGTAGAAGCTGCTCGCGATCGTCGCCTCGGTCGGGCCATACAGGTTTGTGAAGCTGACGTGGGGCAGCCGGGTCATCCAGTACCGCAGCGCCGGCGTCGGAAATACCTCGCCGCACCACAGCAGCCGCTTGAGCGACGGGAAGTCGTTCTGGCGCACGACGTCGAACTGCGCCATCTGGGCCAGCGCCGACGGGACCGAGAACCACTGGGTCAGCTCGGCCGCGTGGATGAACTCCGCCAGCTTGTGCGGCAGGACGTT
>JBOHSV010000181.1:0-3618 GCA_050921735.1 Gemmatimonadales bacterium
TCTGGAAGCGGCGCGGTGGCAGGTGCCCACGCTGGGCGAGCTGGAACGGGAGTTCGCCGACGCTCCGCTGCGCGCGTTGCTCGCGCACCTGGTGCGGGAGGGGGAGGTGGAGCAGCTCGACCAGGAGCGGTTCGCCGCGAAACGAGCGCTGGAGGAGTTCCGGTCGGCGCTCGAGGCCGCGCTGGCGGACCTCGGGGCGGCCACGCCCGCCGTGTTGCGCGACCGCTTCGGGCTCACCCGTAAGTACCTGATCCCGTTGCTCGAATGGGCGGACCGGCGGGGGATCACCCGACGCCAGGGCGACGCGCGCACGCTGGCGCGCTTGACAGCGGGAAGTGGCGGGACCTAGCTTGCAGTGACGGCTGTCGCCGGACCTGCGCCCTACTTGTTACAATAAGGAGAGCGGTTCAAGGCACCTTTACGTTCGACCGAGGAGCGGTGACGATGCGGTACGCCTGGGCGGTGCTGGGGCTCGGGCTATTGGGGGTTGGGGCGGAGCGTGGGTGGGGCCAGAACCAGGGCCCTCCACCGAGAGCAGAGCTCAAGCAGAATTACCCGAATCCGTTCAATCCGGCGACGACGATCCCGTTCACGCTGGGCGGGGAGTTTTGGACGTCCGGCCGCCAGCCGGTGGTGTCGCTGAAGGTCTATAACGTGCTGGGGCAACTGGTGGCCGTTCCCATTCTCCAGGGGACCGGCGAGGCACTCAACAATGTCCCGCTCTCGTGCAGTGACAGCGCCGCGTGCACCTACACGGCGTATTGGGACGGCAAGGTGCTCGGGACGGAGCGCGAAGCGGCGTCGGGGGTGTACCTCTACCAGCTGCTGGTCAACGGCCGGCCGGCCGGTACGAGGAAGATGCTGATCATGAAGTGACGCACGGCGCGGCCCCCGGGTCTAGGGGTGCCGGCGATGGGTGACGGGGGCGATGCGGCGACGTGGGGCGTGGTGAACGCCGGCGTCGGAACGGTCTCCCTGATCTTCGGCTTCGATGCCGCCCTGCGCCGGCCGCCCACCCAGTTCGCCGCACGGCGAGGACCCGCGGCCGCATCGACTGCCGAGCGGGGGCTGAAAGGCCCCCGCTTTCGCTTTTGACTTAGCCCCTGCCGTTTCGGCATCTTTGGGCGGCACGGAGGTTGCCCGCGGGTGGGGGTGCTATGATCCGACCCGATCGTTTGACCATCAAGGCCGCCGAAGCTTTGCAGCAGGCGGCCGCCGACGCGCGCTCCCGCGGGAATCCCGTGGTGAACGACGCGCATCTCTTCCTCGCCCTGCTGGGGCAGGACGAGGGAATTGTCGTTCCGATCCTCCAGAAAGCGGGGCTCAACGCCGCGCAGCTGCGCGCGGAGACCGAGCGGGAGATCGAGCGGTTTCCCAAACAGTCCGGGCAGGTGGAGCCCACGATGTCGCGCGAGCTCTCCAAGGTGCTGGACCGCGCGGACCAGGACGCCCGGGCGCTGGGCGACGCGTACGTGTCTACGGAGCACCTGCTCCTGGCGCTGGCGGAGGAGAACGGCACCACGGCGCGCCAGCTGCTCTCCGCGCACGGCATCGATCGCGACGAGCTGCTCGCGGCGCTCCAGGGGGTCCGCGGCTCGCACCGGGTGACGGACCAGGAGCCGGAGCAGAAGTACCAGGCGCTCGAGCGCTTCACGCGGGATCTCACGGAGCTGGCGCGCAAGGGGAAGGTCGATCCGGTGATCGGCCGGGACGAGGAGATCCGGCGGGTGATGCAGGTGCTGTCGCGGCGCACCAAGAACAACCCGGTGCTGATCGGCGAGCCGGGAGTCGGGAAGACGGCGATCGCCGAGGGGTTGGCGCAGCGGATCGTGAACGGCGACGTCCCGGACTCCCTGAAGAACAAGCACCTGATTGGGCTCGACATCGGGGCGCTCGTGGCGGGCACGAAGTACCGGGGCGAGTTCGAAGAGCGGCTGAAGGCCGTGCTGAAAGAGATCACGTCGGCCGAAGGCTGCTATATCGTGTTCATCGACGAGCTGCACACGATCGTGGGCGCGGGCGGGGCCGAGGGCGCGGTGGACGCGTCGAACATGCTGAAGCCGGCGCTGGCGCGCGGCGAGCTGCACGTGGTCGGCGCGACTACGCTGGACGAGTACCGCAAGCACATCGAGAAGGACGCCGCGCTCGAGCGGCGCTTCCAGCCGGTGTTCGTGGGGGAGCCGTCGGTGGAGGATACGATCTCCATTCTGCGCGGTCTGAAGGAGCGCTACGAGGTGCATCACGGCGTCCGGATCACCGACAACGCGATCATCGCGGCGGCGACCCTGTCCCATCGCTACATCGGCGACCGGTTCCTGCCGGACAAGGCGATCGACCTCATCGATGAAGCCGCGAGCCGCCTGCGCATCGAGATCGACTCGCTGCCGCAGGAGATCGACGAGGTCGAGCGCAAGATCGTGCAGCTCGAGATCGAGCTCGCGGCGCTCGCCAAGGAAAAGGAAAAGGACCAGGCCTCGAAAGAGCGGCGGGCGAAGGTGGAGCAGGAGCTGGCCGAGCTGCGCGAGCGGTCGAACGCCATGAAAGCCCAGTGGCAGGCGGAGAAAGAAACCATCAGCGGGCTCCAGGAGAAGAAGGCGCAGCTCGAGCAGCTGCGGCACGAGGCCGAGCAGGCCACCCGGCGCGGGGATCTCCAGAAGGCGGCGGAGATCGCCTACGGCACGGTGCCGGCCCTGGAGCGCGAGATCGCGGAGCGCGAAAAGCGCCTCGCGGCAATCCAGGTGAAGAGCAAGTACCTGAAAGAGGAGGTAGACGCCGAGGACATCGCCGAGATCGTGGCGAAGTGGACCGGGATCCCGGTGTCCAAGATGCTCGAGTCGGAGCGCGAACGGCTGACGCGTCTGGAAGAGGAGCTGGGCCGCCGCGTGGTCGGCCAGCCGGAGGCGCTGGCGGCGGTGGCGAACGCCGTGCGCCGCGCCCGGGCCGGGCTGCAGGACCCGAACCGGCCCACGGGCTCGTTCATCTTCCTCGGCCCCACGGGCGTGGGCAAGACGGAGACGGCGCGGGCGCTGGCCGAGTTCCTGTTCGACGACGAGCGGGCACTGATCCGGCTCGACATGTCGGAGTACATGGAGAAGCACGCGGTGGCGCGGATGATCGGCGCTCCGCCAGGTTATGTCGGTTATGACGAGGGCGGCCAGCTCACCGAGGCGGTGCGCCGCCGGCCTTACGCGGTGGTGTTGTTCGACGAGATCGAGAAGGCGCACCCCGACGTATTCAACGTGCTGCTTCAGCTTCTCGACGACGGCCGTTTGACCGACTCCCAGGGCCGGGTGGTGGATTTCAAGAACGCCGTGCTGATCATGACGTCCAACATCGGCTCGACCTATATCCTCGAGCAGGGCACGGAGCAGTGGGAGCGGGTCGAGACCAAGGTGACAGAGCTGTTGCGGCAGAGCTTCAAGCCCGAGTTTCTCAACCGGGTGGACGACGTGATCATCTTCCGGCCGCTGGGCCGTGAAGAGATCTCGCACATCGTCGATCTGCAGCTGCGACGCGTGGCCGTGCTGCTGGACGACCGGAAGCTCACGCTCGACGTCACGCCGGCGGCGAAGGGAGTCCTGGTTGCCGAGGGGTACGACCCCGTCTACGGTGCGCGGC
>JBOHSV010000182.1:0-6217 GCA_050921735.1 Gemmatimonadales bacterium
CTCGTAGACCACGAAGGCCACCCGGCGACTGTCGGGTGACCAGGACGGCACGTTGATCGTGCCCTGACCGCCGAAAAACGGTGCGGTCAGGTCGCGCACCGAGCCGTCGCGCACGTCCAGCAGCCGCAGCTTCACCTGCCGGCCGAACGGATGGGCCTCGCCCTGGTCTTCGAGGTAGGCGAGATACACCACCCAGCGGCCATCCGGTGACGGGTGGGGGAACCAGTTGGAGTAGGCGTCGCGCGTGAGCCGTTCGGCCGCACTCCCGTCCGGGCGCATGCGCCAGATCTCCATTTTCCCGCTGCAGAACGAGTTGTAATAGATGAACGCTCCGTCGGGAGCGTAGTCGGGACCGTCATCGAGACCGGGGCACGTGGTCAGGCGGCGCTCTTCGCCACCGCCCACGGGGATGGCATAGACGTCCCATTCGCCGTCCCGGCGCGCCACGTACGCGAGCGTCTGTCCGTCGGGGGACCATCCATGCCAGAAGCTCGGGGCCTTCCGCGTGACCTTCACGGGGGCGGGGCTGCCGGCGATAGGCATGATGTAGATGCTCGACGCGAGCCAGTCCTGGTCCGGGTCCGTGATGTGCTCGTCCGCGTGATGGCTCAGGACGAGGGACCGGCCGTCGGGTGAGATGCCGTGATCGTTGTTCGCCCGGGTCGCGAAGCCCGTGGGAATCTCCTCGAGGCGTTTGGCGCCGCCCGCCGGCAGGCGGTAGAGCCGGCCGTTGCTGTTCACCACGAAGAAGCGCCCGTCGGGCGACCAGTTCGGCGCCTCGAAGTGCCGAGCTTCGCCATACACGGTGTCGGTCCGGCCGGAGTGAACGTCCACCGTTCGCAGCGAGCTGCGGATGGTCCCGTCGCCCTGGCCGAGCAGTCCGCCCGGGGCGAAGACGGTCGACAGGAGCAGGAGGCGGGGCAGTTGCACGCGCATCGCGAACACCGCGCCAAACGTAATCCGGAGCGCCCTTCCGGCAACCAGGGTTGCCTGTGACCCGGCCGCCGGCCGCGGGGTCTCCTCAAGGAACCCAGGAGAGAGACTGATGCCTCGCCACCTCCGCGTCCTGCTGCTCGCGGGCCTCGCCGCGGCCTGCTACGAGCCGTCCGCCCCCGCCGACCGCGCGCCGGCCCGGATCACGGCGCTCCCACGCGAGCTCACCGCCGCCGAGCGCCGCCTGATCGAGGCCGACAACCGCTTCGCGTTCAAGATCCTGCGCGAGCTCGCGGCCCGGGAATCGCCCGACTCGAACATCTTCGTGTCACCGCTGTCCATGGCCATGGCGCTCGGCATGACCTACAACGGCGCCGCCGGGGCCACGGCCGAGGGCATGGCGCGCGCGCTCGAGCTCGAAGGCCTCACGCTCGACGAGGTGAACCACTCGTATCGTGACCTGATCGCGTTGCTGCGCGGCCTCGACCCCCGCGTGACGTTCGAGATCGCCAACTCGATCTGGTACGACCTCGACTACGCAGCCGTATTCCAGCCCGGCTTCATCGAGACCAACCAGACGTACTTCGACGCTACCGTGCAGGCCCTGGATTTCGGCGACCCCACGGCGGCGGGAACGATCAACGGCTGGGTGAACGAGAGCACCCGTGGCCGAATCCCCACGATCGTCCCGGATCCGATCCCCGAGGACGACGTCATCATGTATCTCATCAACGCGATCTACTTCAAGGGCGACTGGATCGAGCGGTTCGACAAGCGTCTGACGCGCGACGCGCCGTTTCGGCGACGGGACGGATCGACCGCGACCGTACGGATGATGTCGCACGGGAAGGAGGTGGACGCGCGGGTGGCCTACGACGGCGGGATCGGCATTCTGGACCTGCCCTACGGCGGCGGGGCCTACAGCATGACGATCGCCCTGCCGCCCGAGCCGGGCGACATCGAAGCGTTCACCGCCGAGCTGACGCAGGAGCGCTGGGACGCGTGGATCGCCGCGCTGGATTCCACGTCGGTTCAGGTCTTCCTGCCCAAGTTCCGGCAGGCGTACGCGCCCGAGGGCCTGATCCCCGTGCTCAAGACGCTCGGCATGACGCCCGCGTTCTGCGACGAGCTGGGGACGGACTTCAGTGGGATCGGTGGGAGTCCCGGCGACCTCTGCATCACGAGCGTGGACCACAAGGCGTTCGTGGACGTGAACGAGGAGGGCACGGAGGCCGCGGCCGCGACGGCGGTCGGCGTTGGGCTCACCAGCGCGCCCCCCTCGTTCACCGTGGACCGCCCGTTCGTGTTCGCGATCCGGGAGAACCTGTCGGGGACGATCCTGTTCCTCGGGCGGATCGTGCACCCGAAGGCGGGATGACGCGCGGCGGAAACGCGCGCGTCATCTGCGCCGCATCGTGCGGCTAGTGCTCGCGGTGCTCGACCTGCCCCCGAATCTCGCCACCCGGGAGGTCGCCCGGTCCGGTGTTGGCCGGGGCTACACCGTCGTCGGTGTGCACGTTCACGTACGCGTTCCCGCTCCGCAGATCGTTCAGGAGCGCGGTGAACGGTTGGCCAGCTAGGGGCCCCGACCAGATTCGCCGCGGTGATCGTCCCAGTGGCGATGACGCCGTCAATGCGGCCTCCGCCCGTCGGGCCTGGCGCCACCGCGGTCGACGGGTACAGCCAGACCACGATCGGACCGTTGTTGCCAATCGTCTGCTGATGGATGTGCGCCATGAACGCGTTCTCGATGTTCGCGACGATGAGCCGGCCCCCGAAGCCGCACTCCCTCGCGCCCCCCACGGCCGCCGGATACCTTCCGGCCCATGCCGGAGGCCCCCTTCCCCAACCTCACGATCCTCGACCATCCGCTCATCCGGCACAAGCTCACCCTGCTGCGCGACAAGCGCACGACCACCAAGGACTTCAAGCAGCTCGTCAACGAGATCGCCATGCTCATGGCGTACGAGGTCACCAAGGACCTGCCGCTCGAGTCGGTGGAGATCGAGACGCCGCTGGAGCACACGCGCGGCGTGCAGGTGGCCGGCAAGAAGCTCTCCCTCGTGCCCATTCTCCGCGCGGGCCTCGGGATGGTGGAAGGGATCGCCCAGCTCATCCCCTCCGCCCGCGTGGGCCACATCGGGCTGTATCGCGACCACGACACCCTCGAGCCCGTGGACTACTACTTCAAGATCCCCGCGGGCGAACATGACCGGCACTTCTTCATCCTCGACCCGATGCTCGCGACCGGCGGCTCGGCCGTCGCCGCCGTCCAGGCCCTGAAGCACGCCGGCGCCCGGCGCATCCGCTTCCTGTGCCTCGTGGCCGCGCCGGAAGGCGTCAAACGCATGCTCGACGCCCACGCCGACGTCCCCGTGTACGCGGCCGCGCTCGACCGCGAGCTCAATGCCAAGGGCTACATCCTTCCCGGGCTGGGCGACGCCGGCGACCGGCTGTTCGGCACCCGTTGACAGTTTTCGTCAGTGGCGTACATTGTGACGTAATTCGTCACAATTACCAAAACTGACGTAAAATGACAAGCTACGTCGCCCTGCTGGCCGACGCCGTCGCATCCCGCGACCTGCCCCGGGCTCGCCGCGCCCGGCTCCAGGCCGATTTGCGTGCCCAGCTCCCCCGGCTCAACCGCTACCGCCCCTGGCGTCCCGTCGTCGCCGCGCGCTTCGCCGTCACCCTGGGCGACGAGCTCCAGGTCCTGCTCACGGGCACCCCGCCCGTGTGGGACATCGCTCACGCCATCCGCCGCCTGTTCCCCGAGGTCGACTGGACCGTGGCCTGCGGCCGCGGCCCGCTCACCACGCCGCTGCACGACGGCGCCACCGCCCCGGAGCTCGACGGGCCGTGCTTTCACGAAGCCCGGACCGCGCTGCAGCGCGCCAAGGCCGACCGATTGCTGTTCGCGTTCGGCGGGTTCGACGACCCGCGCCTCGACGGCGCCGCGGCGTACTACTCGGCGCTCTACTGGAGCTGGACCGCCCGCCAGCGCCGCGAAGCGACCCGCTGGCGCTGGACCGTGCCGGCCGGGCGCTCCCTGACGCCCGAGGCCCGGGCCAAGATCCACCCCAGCGCCATCTCGCACCTGCGCCGCCGCATGGCCTGGCCGCTGGTCGAGGCGGGCGATAGGATGTTCCGAGCGCTGCTCGAGGACGCCCGATGAACCCCGTGACCGCCGCGGTCCTGCTCGTCTTCGTCGTGAGCTTCACCTGGGCACCTTGGCGCAAGCCCGACTGGAGGTCCCCCGCGGTGGCGCTCACCGCGGAGGTCGTGGCGCTGGTGGCGACCGTCGCGGTCGCCCTGCTCCTCGGCGACCTCGTCGCGCCGACCCGCGCCGCCCGGTCTTGGGGCCGCATCGCCTTCCTGGCGGCCGCGTACTGGTACGCCCTGGCGGGCGGCGTGGCCGTCGTCCGGCTCGTGCTCCGTCTGGTCCCGGTCACCGAGCGGCACGCGCACGGCGGTATCGCGGTGCCGGCCGGCGAGCTGGCCCGGGGGCGCATCATCGGCGTGCTCGAGCGCGCCCTGGCGCTGACCCTGCTCCTGCTCGGCCAGTACGGCGCCCTCGGTTTCGTGGTCGCGGCCAAGGCGCTCGCGCGCTTCCGCGCGTTGGACGACCGCGACTTCGCCGAGTACTTCGTGATCGGAACCCTGGCCTCGCTGCTGCACGCCCTCCTCGTGGCGGTCGGGGTCCGGCTGCTGCTCTAGCCCGCGCAACCCTTTGCCCGGCAACCGTGTCGGAGAGGTGACGGCAGCATGGCCTCCCCGAGCTCCGGAGCTCCGTGGACGAACGTGACCTGATCGCCCGAGCCCGTTCGGGGGACGGCACCGCCGAGCGCGCGCTGTACGACGCGCACGTAGACCGCGTCTACCGGCTGGCGTATCGCCTGGCGGGGGACGACGACCTCGCGCGCGACTTCACGCAGGAGACGTTCATCCGGGTGTTCGAGCGCCTGGGGACGTTCCGCGGGGACTCCGCGTTCTCGACCTGGCTGCACGCGATCGCGGTGACGGTGTCCCTGAACGGACTGCGCCGGCGCAAGCGATTCCGCCGGCGCGAGACGGACCTCGAGGCGGCGGACGGCGTGGCGGGAGGCCGCCGGGAGGCGGAGCCGGACCTCAAGGTCCGGCTGACGCGGGCGATCGACGCGCTCCCCGATGGCTACCGCACCGTGTTCCTGATGCACGAGGTGGAAGGGTACACGCACGAGGAGATCGGGGCGGCGTTGGGGGTCGAGACGGGCACGTCCAAGGCTCAGCTGTCGCGCGCCCGCGCCAGGTTGCGGGAAGCGCTCGCGGATTTCGCCGGAGAGTGGGTGTCATGACGGACGACCGGTTCGAGGAGCTGCTGCGTGACGCGGGGCGGGACTATCACCGCCCGCCCGAAACGCCGCGCGAGGCGTTGTGGGAGCGGATCGCGGCGGAGCGGGCCCGGCGGGGCGAGGCGAAGCGCGTCGTCCTGCTCCGCCCGTGGGTGTGGGGCCTGGGTGTCGCGGCGTTGTTGGCGCTCGGCGTCGGCATCGGGCGCTGGACCGCGCCGGCCACACCCTCCCCCGGCCCCGGCGCGACCGACGGGCTCGCCTACCGCGTGGCGGCGACGCAATACCTGTCGCGCGCCGAGGCGTTTCTCACGTCGTTTCGCGCGGACGTCCGGCAGGGCGGGGTGGACGCGCGGTTCGCCGCGCAGGCGGGCGACCTGCTCACGACCACCCGCCTGATGCTGGACTCGCCGGCCGCACACGACGCGACACTGCGGGCGTTGCTCGAGGAGCTGGAGCTCGTGCTGGTGCAAATCGCGCACCTCGGCCCCGTGCGGGCCGAGGGGGACGAGCTCGACTTCATCACCCAGGGCATGGAGCAGCGCGGCGTCCTGACCAAGCTGCGCTCGGCGATCCCCGCCGGGCCCGGGGTCGGACAGACTCAGGGAGCACTGTAAATGCACGGGATTCTGCTTCTCATCGCGGCCGTCCACACGACCTCTCCCGCCTGGGCGCCGTCGGAGACGCCGGCGGCGGTCCAGGCCCGGGATCCGGGCGACTCGCTCTACCGCGCGGCGCGCGAGGCGTTGAACCGCAACGACTACCAGCGCGCCGCCGAGCTGTTCCAGCGGCTGCACGAGGGTCACCCGCGCGCGACCTACGCGGGCGACGCCCTGTACTGGGAGGCCTTCTCGCGCTACCGGCTGGGCGGCGCGGACGAGCTGCGCCGGGCGCGCGAGCGGCTCCGCCAGCAGGGCGAGCGCTACGCCGCGGCCGGCACGCGGCGCGACGCGCGC
>JBOHSV010000183.1:0-2834 GCA_050921735.1 Gemmatimonadales bacterium
TGGCTGCGGGCGGCGCGGCGCGAGGACCGGCGGTGACGGAGGCCCTGGTGACCATCACCGGCATCGCCGCGGGGGGCGACGGGGTGGGGCGCCTCGCCGACGGGCGCGCCGTGTTCGTCCCCCGCACGGTGCCCGGGGAGCGGGTACGGCTGCGCGCCGGGCGCCTCCGGGTGCGGCTGACCCGGCTCACGCTGCGGCTGGACCGGGAGGGGCGGCGGCACGTGGTGGCCGAATCCGCGGGAGAGCCGTGGCGGACGGCGCCGGAGTTGTGCGCGGCGCTCGGTGCGCACCACCAGGTCATGTCCTGCGATGCGGCCACGCTGGCGCGCGATCTCCAGCGGATGCGCGCCGGGTATCACGTGGGCGCCGTCCGGGCGTTCGATCTGTTCCCCCAAACCGCGCACGTCGAGGCGGTGGCCGTGCTGGAGCGCGTGTGAAGTACTTCGTGACCATCTCGGGTCGGACGCTGGAGGTGCGGGTTGACGGTGACCGCGTGGTCGTGGATGGGGCGTCGCTCGAGGCGCACCTCGCGGCCGTGCCCGGGACGCCGCTGCACCACCTCTTGCTCGACGGGGCGTCGTGGACCATGGCGGTGCATCCCGCCGGGGCGGCGGCGGGCCCGCGGTGGTCGTGGGTGATCGGAGCGGTGGGCGAACGGTTCGCCGTGGACGTGGTGGACGAGCGCACGCGGGCGATCGAGGCGCTCACCGGGGCGCGGGCGAGTGGGGGGGGCGCGGGGACCGTCGTGGCGCCGATGCCGGGGTTGGTGGTTCGGCTCGAGGTCCGCGAGGGGCAGCGGGTGGAGGCGGGAGCGGGCCTGGTGGTGGTGGAGGCGATGAAGATGGAGAACGAGTTGCGCGCGCCGCGCGCCGGGGTGGTGGCCGCGGTGCACGCCCGGGTGGGTCAGGCCGTGGAGAAGGGGGCGGCGCTCGTGACGCTCGTCGCGGGCCCGGAACCTTCAAGTTGACATGCCCTTACGGCCCGGGTATAGTTCGCGTTTGCCAGATTCCTGGGCGACGGAGCGCATGAAGACATTGACGCTGCGCACAGAGGACGTGGAGCGCCGCTGGTGGGTGGTGGACGCCGCGGGCCAGCCGCTCGGCCGCCTGGCGAGCGGGGTGGCGCAGGTGCTCCGCGGCAAGCACAAGCCGACGTTTTCCCCGCACCTCAACGGCGGGGATTTCGTCATCGTGATCAACGCGGCGCAGGTCCGCCTGACCGGGCGGAAGCTCCAGCAGAAGCGGTACTTCCGGCACACGGGCTACATGGGGCACGAGCGGTTCACCCCGGTGGCGACGCTGCTCGCGAAGCATCCCGAGCGGGTGATCGAGAAGGCCGTGTGGGGCATGCTGCCGAAGACGACGCTGTCGCGTCAGAAGGTGAAGCAGATGCTGAAAGTGTACGCCGGCGCCGAGCATCCGCATGCGGCCCAGCAGCCGCAGCCGCTCGTGGTGGGGGCGGCCTGATGGGCGCGGCGGCGACGCCGGAGCTGCGCTGGCACGCCGTGGGTCGGCGCAAGACGAGCGTGGCGCGGGTCTACCTCACGCCGGGCTCGGGCAAGTGGAACGTGAACGGGCGCACGCTGGGCGACTACTTTCCGCGCGGCTCGCTCGTGGCGCACATCCAACAGCCGTTCACCGCCACGGACACGCTGGGCGCCTTCGACGTGCGCGGGCGCGTGGCGGGCGGTGGGGTGACGGGCCAGGCGGGGGCCGTGCGGCTCGCGATCGCGCGGGCGCTGGTGCTCGCCGACGAGCGACACCGCAAGAAGCTGCGCGAGCAGGGTCTGCTGACGCGCGATCCGCGGGTGGTGGAGCGCAAGAAGCCCGGGCGGGCGGGGGCGCGCAAGCGGTTCCAGTTCAGCAAGCGGTAAGGCGCAGTTACCACACACGTCGCTTGATCGCGCGATCGGGTCCCCCGCGGGGGTGTCGCGCGAGACGAGAGCGGCGGCGGACCGAACCCATGAAGGGGAGTGCATGACGCAGCCACAGTTGCAGGACCTGCTCGAGGCGGGTGTCCATTTCGGGCACCAGACGCGGCGCTGGAATCCCAAGATGCGGCGTTTCATCTTCGCCGAGCGCAGCGGCATTTACATCATCGATCTCCAGAAGACCCTGCGGCAGCTCGAGGCGGCTCAGGAACTGCTGCGCGGCGTTCTGCTGCGCGGCGAAAACGTCCTGTTCGTCTGCACCAAGAAGCAGCTCAAGGGGATCATCGAGGCCGACGCCCAGCGGTGCGGGGCGTTCTTCGTGACGGAGCGCTGGCTGGGCGGGACGCTCACCAACTTCCAGACCATCAAGAAGCAGATCAAGCGGCTCAAGGAGCTGGAGCAGGGGCTCACCGAAGGCGAGTTCCAGTTCCACACCAAGAAGGAGCAGCTGCTGTTCGAGCGGGAGCGCCAGAAGCTCGAGAAGACGCTGTCCGGCATCAAGAACATGGGACGGCTGCCGGGGGCGCTGTACGTGGTGGACGCGAAGAAGGAGCGCATCGCCGTGGCGGAGGCGAACCGGCTGGCGATCCCGGTGGTGGCGATCGTCGATACCAACGCCGATCCGGATCTGATCACGGTGCCGGTCCCCGGGAACGACGACGCGATCCGCGCGGTCTCGCTGATCACGGCGACGATCGCGGAGACGATCGCGGAGGCGCGCCGCCAGGTGCCGACGCGGGCGGTGGCGGAGGAGGGTGATGCGGTGACCTACTCCACCGAGACGGGCGTGGAGGCGGAGGTCGAAGGGGAGAAGCGCAAGCGCCCGGCCCGGCGCAAGCGCCGGCCCAAGCCGGAGGCCATCGCGGCGCGGCTCAAGGAGCTGGAGCAGGGGCTCACCGAAGGC
>JBOHSV010000184.1:0-1954 GCA_050921735.1 Gemmatimonadales bacterium
CCGAGGAATCTAGCCGAGCCGCGCCCACCCTTGACACCCGGGCCCGGGCCGGCTTGATTGTTAACTCAATGGTTAAGCATTACAGCGCCACGCTCGACGCGATCTTCGCCGCCCTGGCCGATCCCACGCGCCGGGCGATCGTCGCCCGCCTCTCCGCCGGCGAGGCGCCGGTGACCGAGCTCGCCCGACCGTTTACTCTGAGCCTCCCCGCGATCTCCAAGCACCTTCGCGTGCTCGAGCGCGCCGGCCTCGTGCGGCGGCGGCGCGACGGCCGCGTGCGGCGCTGCCGGCTGATCGTCCGCCCCATGACGAAGGCCGCCGCGTGGATCGACCAGCATCGCCGCCACTGGGAGCGGCAGTTCGACCAGCTCGAGCGTTACCTCGCGACCGTCCAGGAGGAGAGTCCCCCATGGCCCCGCCGCCCAAACGCCCGCTCACGCTCCGGGTCCGCCGCACGTTCCCGGTCTCGCCGGAGCGGCTCTTCCGCGCGTGGACCGAGCCGGCCGAGCTGAAGCGCTGGGCGGGACCGGGCCAGACGACGGTCGGGACGGTCCTGGTCTACACGTGGTTTTGGGAAACCAACGTGAACATGGGCGAGACGCTCGTCACCGTCGAGTTCCGGGACCTGGGCGGTAGAACCGAGGTGGTGCTCACGCACGAGCTGTTCCCCACGGAAGAGGACCGCGAGAACCACGAAGCGGGCTGGGCGGCTTGCGGGGACGGTCCCCCCTGCCCCGCCCCGGATACAGCCCGCTCGACGCGATCCCGGTGATCGGGTTTCATCTCGTGGACGCGATTAACGCGGGGCGCGTGCGACTGAAGCCCGGTCTGGTGGAGCTGACGCCGGAGGGCGCCCGGTTCACGGACGGTACCCCCGCGGCGTTCGACGACATCATTCTCGCCACGGGCTTCACCGCGGCGCTCGACCCGTTGGACGATCTCGCGCGACGGGACGACAGGGGGTTCGCCCGCCGCACGGACCGCGTCACGAGCCCCGATCAACCCAACCTGTACTTCGTCGGTCACAACTACGACGCGACCGGCGGGCTGTGGAACATTCGAATCGATTCGGCGCTGGCGGCTTCGGCTATCGCGGCACGGGGTAATGCTTGATGAACCCGAACGCGATCCGGTAGTCCTCCTCCTTCGGCCCGCCCACCGGAAAGCGTACCGCCGCGCCCACCTCCCAGGTCGCGGCGAACTCCCACCGGAATTCGGGCGCGAGCATCCAGCTGGTGCGCTCTCCGCCCTCGACGGGGAATTCGGCGATGAGCTCCACGATGGGCGTGATGCCCGCGGGCGTGGTGTACGACAGCGCGGCGCTCACCTCGCCGTGCGTTCCCTCGTCGCCCTCGAGCGGGATGTCGAAATGCGCGGCCGTCTGCAGCACCCCGCGCCGCTCCGGCCCGAAGGGCAGCCAGGTGAGCAGGAACGGCGCCACCGCCGCGTGCTCCTCGCCCAGCCCGCGGGCCGCGTCGCCCGTGGGCAGCTCCGCGTCGGCTCCCACGGCGAGGATGACCGCCTGCCGGTTGTTGAGCAGCGCCCACTTCGGGCCGACACTCACGTCGCCGATGCCCGTCTCGCTCCCCGTCGGGTCGAACCGCAGATGGTGCACCGGCGCGTGCACGATGACCGACCAGTCGGGGTGCAGCGCCCACTCGACCTCGAGCTGCGCCGTGTAGCGGTCCGCGGCGTCGCCGTTCCCGACGAACAGGTCTGGGCGGATCTTGCGCTCGATGTACGCGTTCTCCGTGAAGAACGCATCAATGAAATGCGGCCCCGGCCCCCGGTGGGAGTGCGGGTGCTCGTGACCGTGCTCCTGCGCCCGAACGGCTGGTGCAGCGACGCACAGGCTCAGCCAGAGAAGCCCGTAACGCATGCTTCCTCCGCGCGAATGAGGTGAAGAACTGAACGGCGAACGACGCCTTCAGCCGCGTGGAGGAGGGTCCTGGAG
>JBOHSV010000185.1:0-1724 GCA_050921735.1 Gemmatimonadales bacterium
GGCCGGCGCGCATCGGGGCGCCGGGGCCCTGGGCGCGGCCGAGCGCGACGGCGTCGGCGCGCGAGGCGGCCACGCGCGTGTGCGACCCCCCGACGTCGATGCCGAGCAAGACGACGGACGGGCGGACCGCGGGACGCTCGGACGGTGCGCTCATGGCGCGGCGGCCCGTCCGTCGGTCCGCCGGTCCGTCCGTCCGACCAGCGACGACAGCATCCCCACCGCCACCGTCACGGCCGTGCCGAGCGGGACGTACCAGGGCCAGGCGAGCTTGCCGAGGGTCACGAGGAGATCCGGCTGGCCCAGCGGGGGTGCCAGGCGGCGCGCGAAGACGATCGGGATCATGATCGCCAGGCCCACGGCGATGGCGACGATCACGTCTCGCTGCCGGGCCCGCGCCCAGAGGCCACCCAGTAGATAGGTGCCGAGGAGTCCGCCGTAGGTAATCGAGGCGATGGAGAGGGCGACCAGCACGACGGGGGTCTCCTCGCTCCGGAACAGCAGCGCCCCGCCCACGAGGATCGCCGCCCACCCCAGCGTCATGGCGCGACCGACCTTGAGCAGGTGCTCGGAGTCCCGGCGCCCGGTCAGGGTCGCGTAGAAGTCGTGGGTCGAAGCGGACGCGAGCGAGTTCAACGACGAGGCGATCGTACTCATGGCCGCCGCCAGAATCGAGGCGACCACGAGCCCGGCCAGGCCCGCGGGGAGCCTGGTCACCGCGAAGGCCGGATAGATCGCGTCGCTGCGCATGACGCCGTCGTCGCCTCCGGCGAGCCACAGGCTCGTCCCCACCAGCAGAAAGAGCGCGAACTGCGCGATCACGAACAGGCCGGACCCCACGAGCGCTTTCTTCGCATCGCGCAAGTCGCGGGCGGCGAGGAGTCGCTGCACCATGAGATGGTCGGTGCCGTGCGAGGCGGCCGAGAGCAGCGCGCCGCCGATGATCCCACCCCAAAACGTGTGCGTGACACTCAGACTGAAGCGAAAATCGAACGTCGCCAGCTTGCCGGCATCCCACGCGTCCGCCAGCCGGGCCACGCCGCCCGCGAGGTCCAGGGCCACGACCAGGGTGGCGAGCCCCCCTATGAGATACACGCCGAGCTGCACCACGTCGACCCACACGACGGCCCGCAGGCCCCCGACCCAGGTGTAGACCACGGTCACGAGGCCGACCGCGAGGATACCCCAGGCCAGGTGCGCGGGCGTGATGGGGGCCCCGGGCCACAGGATCAGCGCCAGGGGGATCGCCGTCGCGAACACGCGCACGCTGTCGGCGAGGGCGCGGGTCGCGAGAAACGCCGCCGACGCGACCCGGCGCGCCAGCGCGCCGAAGCGTTGTTCCAGGCGCTGGTACGCCGTGTCCTGTGCGCCTTCGAAGTAGCCGGGCAGCAGCACGATCGCCACGCCGATCCGGCCGATCAGATACCCGAACGCGAGCTGGAGGAACGTGAGGTCGCCACGCGCGGCCAGCCCCGGCACCGAGATGATGGTGAGCGCCGAGGTCTCGGTGGCCACGATGGAAAACATGATCGCCCACCACGGCAGGCCCCGGCGGCCGAGGAAGTAATCCGCCGCGTCGCGCTGGCGTCCCGCCAGCAGCAGCCCCGTAGCCACGACCGCGCCGAAATACGCCACGACGACGACGACGTCCGCCGTGCGCATCAGCGGGCCGGGATAGGAAAAGGCCCGCGCGGCGCGCGGGCCTGGCGATCACGAGAGGGCAATGC
>JBOHSV010000186.1:0-2631 GCA_050921735.1 Gemmatimonadales bacterium
ACCATCGGCGTGGGCGGCGATGCGTCGGCGAGCCCACTCCTGGCGCGACGGCTGGACACGGAGCAGGACGAGGGGGTGCAGGCGGAGCTGCTGCGCGCCGTCGGCCGGCTCGGCGCGGGCGACGCCCTGGAGGTGCTGGCGAAATGGGCCGAGCCTGGGGGGCGACTCAGCCGGCGCACGGCGTTCGTGCGGGCGGCGGCGGTCGAGGGGCTGGCACACGTGGCGGGCCGGGAGGCACGGGCACTCCTGGAGCTGTACCGCCAGGACAAGGACCCGGCCGTGAAACGCGCGGCGGAGGCGGCGCTGAAATGACCACGCGGGCAGTCGGCACGTCGGACGCGGCGCTCACGCGCGCGCTCACGCGCGAGGTCGCGAAGCGGGTCGTGGGGCAGGAACACATGGTGGAGCGCCTGCTGGTGGGGTTGCTCACGGGCGGCCACATCCTGCTCGAGGGCGTGCCCGGTCTCGCCAAGACGCTCGCCATCCGCACCGTGGCGGAGTGCCTGCGCATCGCGTTCTCGCGCATCCAGTTCACGCCCGACCTCCTGCCGGCCGACGTGATCGGCACGATGGTCTTCGATCAGCGATCGCAGGAATTCCACGCCAAGAAGGGGCCGCTGTTCGCCAATTTCGTCCTGGCCGACGAGATCAACCGCGCGCCCGCCAAGGTGCAGTCGGCGCTGCTGGAGGCGATGCAGGAGAAGCAGGTCACGATCGGCGGCGAGACGTTCTATCTCGGCGAGCCGTTCCTGGTGCTCGCGACGCAGAATCCGATCGAGCACGAGGGCACGTACCCCCTGCCCGAGGCCCAGCTCGACCGCTTCATGCTCAAAGTGCGCGTGGACTATCCGTCGCGCGACGCCGAGAAGGAGATCGTGGGACGGATGGCGGCGGGCCGCCCGATCGAGGTCGAGCGGGTGGCCGGCGCGGACGACGTGCTCGCGGCGCGCAGCGCCATCGCCGAGCTGTTCATGGACCAGAAGGTGGTGGACTACATCGTGGATGTGGTGCGCACGACGCGGGAGCCGCAGGCGGCGGGCCTGCCCGCGCTGAAGCCGCTGATCGCGTTCGGCGCGTCGCCGCGGGCGTCGATCTATCTGGCGCAGGCGGCGCGCGCCCACGCCTACCTGCGCGGGCGGGCCTTCGTCGTGCCGGAAGACGTGAAGGCGATGGCGTTCGACATCCTCCGGCACCGGGTCCTGCTCACGTTCGAGGCCGAGGCCGAAGACGTGGCGGCCGACGACATCATCGCCAAGATCCTGGAGGCCGTGGGCGTGCCGTGACCTACCAGGGAAAAGATCGCCGACGGGCGGTCACGCCCCCCGCCCGCCCGCGACGCCGGCCCGTCACCCCGGAGGTGCTGCGGCAGGTCAAGGGCATCGAGCTCCGCGCGCGCAGCCTCGTCAACACGCTCTTCACCGGCGAGTACCGGTCGGTGTTCCGCGGCCAGGGGCTCGAGTTCGCGGAGGTGCGCGCCTATCAGCAGGGCGACGACTTCCGCGCCATCGACTGGAACGTCTCCGCCCGCATGGGGCACCCGTTCGTCAAGACCTATATGGAAGAGCGCGAGCTCACGCTCCTGCTGCTGGTGGACCAGTCGGGGTCGCAGCATTTCGGGCGCCCCTACACCAAGGCGGGACTGGCCGTGGAAGTCGCGGCGGTCCTCGCGCTGGCCGCCGCGCGGCACAACGACCGCGTCGGCGCGCTGCTGTTTGCCGACACTCCCGAGCTCGTGGTGCGCCCCGCGAAAGGCCGCGGCCACGCGCTGCGCATCATCCGCGACCTGGTGGCGTTCGCCCCCCGGGGCCGGCGAACCAACCTGGCCGAGGCCCTGCGCTACACGATGCGGCTCCTGCGCCACCGGGCCATCGTCGTGGTGCTCTCCGACTTCCGCGCCGACGGCTGGGAGGAGCCGCTGGGCCAGCTCGCCGCGCGGCATGAAATCGTGGCCGTCACGCTCGACGACCCCCGGGAGGTGGCGGTCCCCGACGCCGGCTGGGTGGACCTGGAGGATGCGGAGACGGGCCAGCGCGCGCTGGTCGATACGGGTCATCGCCCGACGCGGGACCGGATTCGGATCGCGGCGGAGCGGCTCCTCCAGGAGCGGGCGCGGAAGCTGGCGCAGGCGGGCGTGGATCGCGTCGCCCTGCGCACCGACGTGCCGTACGCCGTCCCGCTGCGCCGCGCGTTCGCCGAGCGCGCCAAACGCCTGCGCCGATGATCGGGCAGCTGGGTGTCCTGGGGGTCCTGGCGGCCGGGCGTCTGGCCACGGGGCAGGGGGCCGGGGCATGGACCGTCACACCCCCGCGAGCCACCGTGGGGGATACCGTGTGGGTCGAGCGGGTGGTCGGCGCGCCGGTCGGCTGGCGGGTGCGCGCGGCCCCCTTTGAAGGCGGCGAGGCCGTGGAGGGCCTCGCCGATCCCGCGATCGATCGGGTCGGGGGCGGCTGGCGCGTGCGGTACGCGCTGGTGGCGTGGGTACCGGGGAATCGGCGCGTGACGCTGCCGCCGCTGTGGCGGCTGGGGCCGGACGGCCGGGCGGATTCGCTGCCGGGGGGCGCGGCCGAGCTGGTGCTCGCGAGCGTGTTGCCGGACACAGGCGGCGGGCCGGAGCCGCGGCCGGCTCTGGCC
>JBOHSV010000187.1:0-1910 GCA_050921735.1 Gemmatimonadales bacterium
GCACTCGCCGGGGAGGCGCGGCGCCTGCGGCTGGCCGGCGCCGCGGCCGCCGCCCTGCTCGCCGGGTTCACGTTCACCGCCTGGCAGAACTCGAACGAGACCGAAGTCTACATGGTGGCCACGTTCAGCGTCGCGGCCATCGCCTGGCTGTGCCTGCGGTGGCGCGCCGCGCGCGGCTCGCCCCGCGCGGCGCACCTCCTCCTGCTCGTCGTCTACCTGCTCGCGCTCTCGATCGGCAACCACCTCATGGGCCTGCTGGTCGGACCCGCGGTGGCGGCGTTCCTGTGGCACGCGCTCCGCACCCGGCCGGCCGCCGATCCCGGCGAGGCGGCGGTCGAGCGGTCCGAGGCGGCGGCCGTCGCGGCGCTGTGGGTGGCCCTCGTGGGCGTCGGGCTGGGCAACGAAGCGATCCTGATCGCGGGTGCCGCGCTGTTCCTCGCCGCCACGGTCCTCGCCGCCCGGGCGCGCGCCCCGGCGTTCCCCCTCGTCGCCCTGCTCGTCGCCGCGGTCGGCGTGTCCACCTATGCGTTCCTGTACATCCGGTCGGGGCTCGACCCCGTCCTCGACATGTCCGACCCGGAGACCTGGGACCGGCTGGTGAGCGTGATCCGCCGCGAGCAGTATCCGCCGCGCGGCCTGCTCGACGATCCGCGCTTCTTGTCGGGTCCCGACAACCCGGGGCGCTCGCCGCTCCTGTTCGTGCAGCAGCTCGTCAATTACCTCCAGTACTTCGACTGGCAGTGGGCCGCGGGCGTCGCGCGGGACGTGACCGCCGGTCTCACCCCCCGCCTGGGCTTCACCCTGGTGTTCGCGGCGCTGGGCGTGACGGGTCTCGGGCGGCTGCGCCGCCAGGATGGCTCCCTGTTCGCCCTGCTGGGCACGCTCTGGCTCGTCACCGGACTCGGCCTGGTCGTGTACATGAACCTCAGGCCCGGGTTCTCGCTCTTCTGGGACCAGTACCGCACCATGGACGAGCACGAGGTGCGCGAGCGCGACTATTTCTTCACCATGAGCTTCCAGATGTGGGCGCTGTTCGCCGGCATCGGGCTCGTGGGACTCGTGGGACGGCTGCGCGGATTGGGGGCGTGGGGGCGCGGTGGCGTGGGCGTGCTGGCCGTCGCGCTGGTGCCCTGCTTCCTCAACTTCAGCGCCGCCTCGCGCCGCCACGGACCCGCCGCCACCCTCGCGCGCGACTGGGCGCACGACATGCTCCAGTCGGTCGAGCCGTACGGCATCCTGTTCACCTACGGCGACAACGACACCTATCCCCTGTGGTACGCGCAGGCGGTGGAGAACGTCCGGCCCGACATCGTGATGATCAACCTGTCGCTCGCCAACACCGACTGGCATCTGCGCCAGGCGCGCGACCGCGTGCCGGGTGCGTTCGACCCGGACCGGGCGCCGGCGCCATACGCCGACCTGGCCCCGCCCCCGCCCCCGGCGGGCCCGCTGTTCGACCTGAGCGACGCGGAGCTGGCGCGGCTGGGCGGGATGCGGGTCGACGAGGACGTGGCGCTCGACCTGCGCGGCGCGACGGTGCGCGTCCGGGCGGGCACCGTGCTGTGGCCCCGCGACCAGGGGGTACTCCTCGTCCTGCACAAGTGGCTGGGGCAGCGGCCGGTGACGTTCGCACTGTCGTCCACCGGGGCCACGGCCCTCGAGCTGGACGGCTCCATCGTGTTGCGGGGGCTCGCCGCGCAGGTGTTCCCGGGCCGCCCGGACACGATGCCCGGCTGGGTGCCCGGCGTGCAGCGCCTGATGGTCGACGTCGAGCGAACGGAGTACCTCGCGACCCGGGTGTACCGGTATGCGGGGTTGTTCGACGCGGACACGCTGCGGCTCGAGCCCGCGGCGCGGACGGTCGCCACGAGCCTGTCCATTCCGTTTCTCGAGCTGGGCCAGGCCTACAC
>JBOHSV010000188.1:0-3070 GCA_050921735.1 Gemmatimonadales bacterium
TCGTAGCGCCGGTCCGCGGCCCGCGCCTCGAGCCGCGCCGCGGCGGCGGCCGGTCCCTGCTTGCGCCAGGCCCACAGCGGCACCGACACGCCCACCATGCCGGTCAGGAAGGGCTCCCGCCCGGCGAGCCGGGCGCCGTACTGGAGTGAGAGGACGAAGTCAGGGCGGGCGTCGATCCCGAACACGCGAGCCTGGCGGTCCGCGCGCTCCGTCTCCGCGCGCGCGATGCGCAGTGCCGGACCCTGGCGCTCGAGCTGGGCGAACAGCACCGAATCCGGCGACAACTCCTCGCGGGCCACTTCGACGGTCGGCACCCCCTCGCCCGTGACGAGCACCGGGGCGGCGATCGCTTCCCCCGGCCCGCCTCGGAGGGCGTCGGCCCGCGCCGCTGCGGCGGAGAGCGCGGCCTCCAGGCCCCGACCCTCCTGCGCGAGCTCGGCGCGCCGCAAGCGGGCGCGCAACGCGTCGGTCTGCGGCGCCGCGCCCGTGGCGTACCGCACGTCCGACACCTGCACCGCCTGGTCGGCCAGGATCACTCGCGCCCGCCACACTGCGAGCGCCGTACGCGCGTACGCCACCTCGTAGTACGCGCGCGCCGCGCCCGCGGCGAGGGTGGCGTCCACGGCGCCGAGCATGCGCTCGTCCACCACCCTGTCCGCCCGCGCCACCGCCGCCCGCGCCCCCTGCTTGCCGGGGAAGGGGAACTGCTGCTGGAGCGCCACCGCCGGGACCTGGGTCATGCCCTCCGCACGCAAATCGAACGACGGCGTCGGCACTGACATCGCCGCGATGGTCAGCATCGGATCGGGCAGGGCGCCCGCCGGCGCGACTGCCTCGGTGCTCGCGGCGAGATGCAATACCGCCGCCTGGCGGCCCGCGTTCTTGGCCAGGACTTCGTGCGCGTACGTCCGGAGCCCGGGCACCTCGAAAGCCAGCGCCTGCGCACCGACGGTCGCCGGCAGCGCCAAGGCCGCCGTAATGCACCACACCAGTTGTCTCATCCTGAGAACCTCTCCGGCGCGGCCCGGAGGCCGCGTCCATGATGGCTGAGCGCCACGGCATCGAGCCGTCGCGCACGGGCACACTACGCCTGGGAGAGGCTAGGCTAGGGGCGGGGGAAGAAGGGGAGGTGTGGGCTCGATGGGGTGCGGCGCGGTGACGCCGGTTGCCGTTCCGGGCGCTTCTCCGCCGACCGCGACCCGCGCGGCCGAGGGATTGGGTACCGCCGGCGCACCCACCCCGCAGAGCACCGGGCTGGCGCACGACGACGCGCCGGGCGCGTCGGGGGACATTGCCTGCGCGGCGGGCGCCACCGTCTGCTCGCAACCGGCCACCCGGTCCGTGACGCCGCCCCGGCAGAGGGCGGCCAGCACGATCGGCTGCAGCTGCACGAGCAGAATCAACAGAGCGGCGATTCGCATCGGCGGTTTCGGCTCAATCATACCATGGGAATACGATCTGGTGCCAGAGCGCGGATTGCTTGCGCGCCACGGCCTCGGCGGTCGTGCGGCTGTCTCCCGTGAGCATCACGACGCGGATGCCGTCTCGGTGCAGCTGCCCGATGGCCTCGGGCGTCGTCTCCTTGATGGGGTCCGCGACGCCAAGCAGTCCCGTCAGACGGCCGTCCGTGGCGACAAACATGACGGTCTCGCCGTCAAGCCGTCGTGCTTCCGCCTGGCCCGCGGCGACGGCGGGATCGATCCCGAGCTCCTGCATGAGCTTCGCGTTCCCCAGGGCGACCCGTCGCCCGTCAACCTTCCCCCGCACGCCGCGGCCGGTGAGCGCCTCGAAGTCCCGCACGCCCGCCAGCGTCAAACCGCGCTCCTGGGCCCCTTGAACGATCGCGGTGGCCAGCGGATGCTCGCTGCCGCGCTCCAGGCTCGCCGCCAATCTCAGGAGGTCGTTCTGGTCCGCGCTCCCGAGCGGGACCACGCTCGCGAGACGGGGCTTCCCCAGCGTGAGCGTGCCCGTCTTGTCCAGCACCAGGGTGTTCACGGTCCGCAACGTCTCAATGGCCTCGGCGTTCTTGAAGAGCACACCCATCGTGGCGCCCTTCCCGGTCGCCACCATGATGGACATCGGCGTCGCGAGACCCAGCGCACAGGGGCAGGCGATGATCAGCACGGCCACCGCGTTGATCAGGGCGTACACCATCTTCGGATCGGGACCAACCAGCCCCCAGACGCCGAACGTGATGGCCGCGATGATCACGACCGTGGGGACGAACACGGCGGACACGCGGTCGGCGAGCTTCTGGATCGGCGCGCGGCTGCGCTGCGCCTCGGCCACCATGCGGACGATCTGCGCCAGGAGGGTTTCGGCTCCGACCCGGCACCTTCTCGCCGGGCCGCACTCGCAGCCGATCGCCGGGCTGCACGCGGTCGAGCGGCACGTCTTCTTCGGTTGCGTCGTCGTTGAGCCGGCGCGCGGTCTTGGGAGCGAGGCCGAGCAGCGCCTTGATCGCGGCGCTGGTGCGGCTGCGCGCCTTGAGCTCCAGCACCTGACCGAGCAGCACCAGCGCGGTGATCACCGCGGCAGCTTCGAAGTAGACGGGTACGGTGCCGTCGGGAGCGGGGAAGGCGGGCAGGAAGAGACCGGGGACGAGCGTGGCGACCAGGCTGTACAGATACGCCACCCCCACACCGAGCGCGATGAGGGTGAACATGTTGAGGTTCCGGGTCACGACAGACTGCCACCCGCGCACGAAGAACGGCCAGCCGCCCCACAGCACGACGGGCGTGGCCAGGAGTCCTTCGAGCCAGGGAATCAGCTGGTGGGGGATCAGCGCCGCCTGCGGGTCGCCCGGGAGCAGGTGCCGCATGGCGATGAGGACGACGGGGGCGGTGAGCGCGGTGCTCACCCAGAACCGCCGCCGCATGTCCACGAGTTCCGGATTCTCCTCCTCGTCGAGCGTGGCCGTCACGGGCTCGAGCGCCATCCCGCAGATCGGACACGCCCCCGGCCCGTCGCGCACGATCTCGGGGTGCATCGGGCACGTCCATTTCCCACCAGGCGCCGGTCCTGCGTGCGGCGCCTGAGCGCCGGGCGCGGGATGCGCGTGCGTATGCGG
>JBOHSV010000189.1:0-2647 GCA_050921735.1 Gemmatimonadales bacterium
TTCCGCCCGAGCCTGCGCCGCCAGCGCGGAGTCCCGCAGCGCGGCGAGCGCGGGATTGAACGTCGCCGGCAGCGTGAACGGCGGCGGCGGCGCGGTCACGCTCGGGAGCGCCTCGACGTCGGGGGCGGGTCCGGGAACGTACACCAGGACCCCGACCACCAGGACCAGCGCCGTGAGCACCGCGGCGCGCCACCGCATCGGGGCGTGGGTGACCAACTTGAGGAGCGGGGCCGGGATCGGCGTCCACCGCGGCCCCAGCCGCTGCGTCGTGCTGTCGCCGGCGCCGGACAGCGCCGCGCGGATCGCGGACAAGGTCAACTGCATCTGGTGCGCCGTCTCGTAGCGGTCCTCCGGGACCTTGTTGATCGCCTTCATCACCACCCGCTCGAGCGCCGCCGGAATCGACGGCGCCATGGTCCGCAGCGGCTTGGGATCCGTGGTGAGCACCTGGTACAGCACGCCGTGCACGGTCTCGCCCTCGAAGGGCTTGCGATAGCTCAGCAGCTCGTACAGCAGGCACCCCACGGCGAATACGTCGGTCGCGGGCGTGATCGCTCCGTTGGTGATCTGCTCCGGCGCCATGTAGGTCGGGGTGCCGACGATCGCCCCCGACCCCTCGACGTCCGCCGACTGCAGTCGCGCGATGCCGAAGTCCATGATCTTGGCGCCGCCGTCGGGCGTGATGCGCACGTTGGACGGCTTCACGTCCCGGTGGATGACCCCTTTGTGGTGCGCGTACTGCAATCCCTCGAGGACCTCGATGACGATGTCCAGCTTGCGCTCCAGCGGCAGGGGCTCGAGCGAGGCGATGGTGTCGCTGACGTCGCGCCCCTCCACCAGCTCCATTGCGATGAACAGCTGGCCCTGGTCTTCCCCCGCGTCGTAGACGGTGACGATGTTGGCGTGCTGCAGCACCCCGGCCGCGCGCGCCTCGCGCAGGAACCGCTCGCGCATGTCCGGGTTCCGGCCCACGCGTGAGCCCAGCAGCTTGAGGGCGATGTAGCGCCGCAGGACGGGGTCGTAGGCCTTCCACACGACGCCCATGGCGCCCTCGCCGATGCGCTCGTGCAGCTCGAACTTGCCGAGCCGCCGGTAAGCCTGCGGGCCGCCGGTCACGGGTGTGCCGGGCCCCCCCCACCCCGGGCCCAATCGTAGATCCGCCCGAGCGCGGCGCGCATCGCGTCGTCTACCGCCACGTCGCGGCGGGGGAGCACGCGCTCGGCGATCGTCAGGAAGCCGTCGCGGGTCAGCCTCTCCGGGCCCGCGCCGCCCCACGCGAATGGAGGCACGTGCTTGGGCGCGCGCACCGTGTCGAACACGTTCGCGCCCGCGCCGATGACGCAGCCCGTCGGTAGCAGGGTGCCGATGGCGGTCTTGGCGTGGTCGCCCACCAGGGCTCCCAGATTCTGCAGGCGCGTGTCGATCGCCGTCCCGTCGACGCTCAGTCGCACCGGCCCGTACGTGTTCTTCAGGTTGGAGGTGATGGTCCCGGCGCCGAGGTTCACCCAGCGGCCCACCACCGAGTGGCCCACGAAGCCCTCGTGCGCCTTGTTGGCGTATCCGAGGAAGACGCTGGACACGAGCTCCCCGCGCACCACGCAGGAAGGCCCGATGGCCGAGCCGCCGATGCGCCCGCCCAGCAGGCGCGTGTTGGCCCCTGCCCAGAGCGGGCCCTCGAGCCGCGTCCCACCCTTCACGTCTACGCCCGCCTCGAGCACGATCGGCCCGCGAGTCACATCGAAGGTGACGCCGGGCTCCAGCGCGGCGCCGCGCAGCGCCACGGCGCCGGGATCGCCCAGCACCGTGCTGCCCCGCGGGATTGCCCCGCGCTCGTCGAGCATGCCCGCGGTGTCCTCGGCCAGGAGGGGTTCGAGCACGGTGATCAGATCGTATACCCCGTGCAGGATCACTCCCTTCACGTCGACCGTCCGCGCGTGCCGGGTGGGGCCGGACCACGTGGCCCCGCCCCCGACGCCCCAGCCGGCCGTGACGCCGCCACACACCAGACGGAAGTCGCCTTTCGGGAAGGGTGGGGCGATGCCGCGGGGGGCGAACGTGGAGGACGCCACCACGGCGGGGCCTGCCACGGGGTGGAACGGGACCACGGGCGGGACGCCCGGCTCGGAAAACCCCGCGAGGTGCGGTAACGCGAAGATCTCCCGCGTCTCCGCGCCCACGAAGGCCTCCCAGCGCTCCCGCACCAATCGGGCGCCGGCGCGGAGCTCCGAGAGCGGCCGCACGCCCGCGAACGGGGCCCAGGCCGGCGTCGGGTCCGGCTCGAGGAGATACAGGGCGTGGCTCACAGTTGCGGCACCAGCGTCTTGAGCCGCTCGGCGTGCCCGGTGGGCATGACGAGCAGGCGGCCGTTGGCGCGCACCACGATCACGTCCTGCATCCCGCTGACGGCCAGCTGATCGGCTTCCACCCACACGACCGACCGCCGCACGTCGTCGTCCAGCGTGGCACGCCCCACCACCACGTTGCCGCGGCGGTCGGTGGGGCGCACCCGGAGCAGCGCGTCCCACGAGCCGATGTCGTCCCACCCGAAGGTGCCGGCGACGACCGCGAGCCGCCGGGTACGCTCGAGCACCGCGGTATCCCCGGCGGCGCTCTCGACCGCGGCGAAGAACCCCGGCACGTCGCCGGC
>JBOHSV010000190.1:0-2118 GCA_050921735.1 Gemmatimonadales bacterium
TACGTGGTGTTCGTCCGGCGCGACGGCGCTCCCCGCGCCGTCCGCATCCGGACGGGCCTGACCGACTTCGCCTACACGGCCGTCGTCTCGGGCCTGCGCCCCACCGACTCGGTGTTCATCCTGCCCACCGCGGGCATGTTGGAGGAGCAGCAGCGGCGTCAGGACTGGATTCGCCAGCGGGTGGGCGGTCCGCTGGGACGATGAGCCTGGCCGAAGTCGTCCGCGTGGCGCTCGACGCCCTACGCAGCGCCAAGCTGCGGTCGTTTCTCACGACGCTGGGCATCGTCATCGGCATCGCGGCGGTCATCACCATGATCGCCCTCGGCCGCGGCGCGCAGCACGCGGTCGAATCGCAGCTCCAGTCACTGGGCACCGACCTGCTGACCATCTTCGCGGGTCAGTCCTATTGGCGTGGAGTGGCCCGCGGCGAGCGGGTGAGCCTCACCAGCGACGACGCGCTGGCCTTGATGCGCGACGGCGCCGCGCTCCAGGCGGTGGTGCCGAGCCTGGGCGACGACCTCCAGGTGAAGTTCGGCAACAAGAACGTGAACGTGGACGTGGTCGCGACGACGGCCGAGTTCGCGACCGTGCAGCGCTTCACGCTGGCGCTGGGACGGTTCTTCTCGCCGGCGGACGACTACGCGCGGCGCCGGGTCGCGGTCCTGGGCGACGACATTCCCCGCGAGCTCGAGGCCGCGCCGGAGGACGCGATCGGCCGGGCCATCCTGATCCGCGGCATTCCCTTCGAGGTCGTCGGCGTGCTGGCGCCCAAGGGTGAGCTCCCCGGCCGCGACGACCCCGACGAGACCGTGTATATCCCGTTCCGCACCGGGGAGTACCGCATCTTCGGCAGCGACCGGCTCCAGAGCCTGACCGTGCAGCTGGCGCACGCCGACTCGGTGGACGCAGCCCTGCTGGACATCGAGCGCGTGCTGCGCCGGGAGCACCGGCTCCGGCCCGACGAGGCCAACGATTTCCGCATCCGCGACCGGTCCGCGTTCCTCGCCGCGCAGGCGGAGGCGAACCAGACCCTCACCTACCTGCTCGCCGGGATCGCCGCCGTGAGCCTGATCGTGGGCGGGATCGGCATCATGAACATCATGCTGGTCTCGGTCACCGAGCGGACGCGGGAGATCGGCGTCCGCAAGGCGCTGGGCGCCACGCGCCGCAGCATCTTGCTCCAGTTCCTGGTCGAAGCGCTGACGCTGTGCCTGCTGGGGGGGCTGTGCGGGGTCTTGCTCGGGACGGCCGCGGCCGCCGTGGTGGCCCGGCTCAACGGGTGGGCCGCGATGGTCACCCCGGGCGCCGTGCTCCTGGCCGTGACGTTCAGCGCGACGGTAGGCCTGTTTTTCGGCGTCTGGCCCGCCCGCCGCGCGGCACGGCTCGATCCCATCGAGGCGCTACGCTACGAGTGAGGCCGCCACGGCTACCTCGTCGCAGGCCTCGCGCCGCGGGCACCGGGCGCAGTCGGCCCACACCTTGAGCGGGAAGTGGGCCTTATCGGCCGGCGCGAAGCCGAGGCGATAGAAAAATCGGGGCTGCCGGGTGAGCGCGAACACCTCGGCCAGGCCGAGCGCGCGGGCTTCCGCGAGCAGCGCCTCGACCACCGTCCGACCCAGGCCCTGGCTCTGGCGATCGGCGCGCACGGCGAGCCCCGCGACCTCGGCGAGCGCTCGGCTGTAGATCTTGAGGGACCCGCACGCCACGACCTCGCCGTCCCCGTCCGGTACGACCACGTATTCCTTGATGTGGCGGCACAGGTCGTACGCCGAGCGCGGCAGCAGATCGCCCGTCGCCACGAACGGCGCGGTGAGGCGCTCCAGGGCGGGCACGTCGGCCAGGGTCGCCGGGCGGACCCCGGCGGCGACCGGCACCACGGTCACGCCAGCACCTCGTCCAGGATCGCCACGCACCGCGTGAGCTGCGGGATCGTGATCACCAGCGGGGGGACCAGACGGATCACCGACGGCCCCGCGGTGGCGACCAGGAGCCCGCGCTCGCGCGCGGCGCCGAGGAACGGCGCGGCGGGCTCGCCCAGCTCGATCCCCCACATCAGCCCGCGCCCCCGCACGGCGCGCACCCGCGCCGACCGGGCCACGAGCCCAGCCAGCGCGGCCC